>CAYGOX010000008.1:24895-29460 GCA_964351485.1 uncultured Halioglobus sp. | reverse complement strand
CCCCTGCTCGGTGGTGGGGTAGACGTAGTTGTCCAGGCGGTAGATTTTAAGGGCGGTCTCTATCGCCTTGAAGTCGGCCTGGGCTTTCTGGATGCGCGCCTCATCGGCGCGGTTGAGCACGGTGGGCGCCACCACGCTGATCAACAGGCCCATGATTACCAGCACCACGAGAATCTCGACCAGCGAGAATCCCGCGCTGTGCATTCGGGTAGATTTCATACGATTCTTCACTTAGGTCACCATCGTGTTCAAATTGAAAATCGGCAGCATGATGGCCAGTACGATAATCAGTACGAGGCCACCCATTACCACGACCATGAGGGGCTCGAAAAGGCTCATCATGGTTCCCAGGGTCATCTCCAGCTCCCGTTCCTGGTTGGTCGCGGAGCGCTCCAGCATGGTTTCCAGCTCACCGCTGGTCTCACCCGAGGCCACCATATGTACCATCATGGGGGGAAATCGACCACTTTGCTGCAGCGCGCGATTCAGGCTGCTGCCCTCCTGCACCCGCTCCGCCACCTCCTGGCTGTCTTCCCTGAGGACCAGATTGGACAACACCTGGCCGGCGATGCGCAGCGATTCCAGCAGCGGCACGCCGCTGGCCATCAGGATACTGAGGGTCGAGGCGAAGCGCGCCGTGTCCATCGCCACCAGCAGGCGGGAAATACCCGGCAGTCGCAACAGGAAGCTGTGCCAGCGACGCCGGCGCTGGCGGTTCTTGAGCAACTGGCGGAAGGCAAACCACAGGACCACCAGGCCCACGAACACCCAGACGCCGTAATTCTGGGAAAACTCGCTGACCGTGATCAGTCCCTTCGTCAGCGCCGGGAGTTCCCTGTTACTGTCCGCGAAGATGCCCACGAGTTGCGGCACCACGAACACCATGAGCAGGAAAATCACGGTCACCGCCACGCCCACCAGGATGAACGGGTAGATCATGGCCATTTTCAGTTTCTGCCCGGTGTACTGTCGCTGTTCCGTGTAATCGGCCAACTGGGTCAGCACCGGGCCCAGGAACCCCGCGTGCTCGCCGGCGTTGACCATGGCGCGGTACATCTCGTTGAACACCTGCGGGAACTCCGCCATTGCGTTGGACAGCGAATGCCCCTCCGCCACGCGCGAGCGCACCTGCAGCAGCATGCCCTTGATGCGGGCGTTGCGGCTCTGCTCAGCGGCGGCCTGCAGGGCCTCGTCCAGCGGCAGGTTGGAGGACACCAGCGTCGCCAGCTGCCGGGTCACCAGCGCGAGGTCGCCGACGCTGATGCGCGGGGCGAACAGGCTCGCGCGCGCCGTGCGGGCGCCGGCCAGCGCCGTGTTGGCCTCGGTGATTTCCACCGGCTTGAGGTCGCGACCGCGCAGCTGCGCGCGCACCTGGCGCTCGGAGTCACCCTCGATGACGCCCTTGGTCAGTTTGCCCGAGGCGTTGAGCGCCCGATAGCGATACGCGGTCATGGATAGTCGTGTGGCGTCAGCCGATGGCGGTCACGCGCAACACTTCCTCGATACTGGTTTCCCCGTTGAGGATGCGGCGCTTGCCGTCACTTTCGATACCCGGGTAGCGCCGGCGCGCCACCGCGAGAATTTCCTGCTCACTGGCGCCGCGGTAGATCAGCTGGCGCATGTCGTCGTCGATCTCGATCAGTTCGTAGATGCCGGTTCGGCCGCGATACCCGGTGTACTTGCACTTCTCGCAGCCGACCGCGTGGTAAATGGTGACGGCCTCGCCGTCGGCGAGTTTCAGGGTCTCGCGCTCTGCGGGGCCGGGTGTAACGGCCTCCTTGCAGTCTTCACACAGCAGGCGCACCAGCCGCTGCGACATCACGCCGAGCAGGCTGGAGGACAGAAGGAAGGGTTCGATGCCCATATCCTGCAGTCGCGTCACCGCGCCGATGGCGGTGTTGGTGTGCAGGGTCGATAACACCAGGTGGCCGGTGAGCGAGGCCTGCACGGCGATCTCGGCGGTCTCGAGATCGCGGATCTCGCCGACCATCACCACGTCCGGGTCCTGGCGCAGGATCGCGCGCAGTCCGCGGGCAAAGGTCATGTCGACCTTGGCGTTGACCTGGGTCTGCCCGATGCCGGGCAGCATGTATTCCACCGGATCCTCGATCGTCAGGATATTGCGCGAGGTCTGGTTGATCTCGGCCAGGCCGGCGTACAGCGTGGTCGTCTTGCCCGAGCCGGTGGGCCCGGTGACCAGAATAATGCCGTGCGGGCTGTGCAGGTGCTTTTTGTAGCTGGCCAGCACCTGGTCGTTCATGCGCAGCTGCTGCAGCCGGAGCTGGCCGGCCGCGGTGTCGAGCAAGCGCAGAACCACGCGCTCGCCGTGCGCCGACGGGATAGTGGACATACGGATATCCACCGCGTGCCCGGCGATCTTCACCGAGATGCGGCCGTCCTGGGGCACGCGCTTCTCGGCGATATCGAGCTTGGCCATGACCTTCAGGCGCGAGACCAGCAGCGGCGCCAGCATGCGCTTGGGCGACAGCACCTCCGACAGCACGCCGTCGACGCGATAGCGCACGCTGAGGCGGTCTTCAAAGGTTTCGATGTGGATATCCGAGGCCTGCTCGCGCACGGCCTGCGACAGGATGGCGTTGATGAGGCGGATAATCGGCGCGTCGTCCTCGGTGTCCATGAGGTCGCCGGCTTCGGGAATTTCGTCGGCCAGGCGACTGAGGTCGACATCGTCGCCGATGTCCTCGGCCATCTGCACCGCCTCGTTGTTGTCGCGCTGGTAGGCCAGGGTCAGGCGCCGCTTGAACTCTTCCTCGGGCACCGCCTGCACTGCGAAGGGTCGGCCGATGTGCCGGCGCAATTCGGTCAGCACGTCGAGACTGGCGCCGCCGTGGTGAATGACCGTCGGCGCGTCATCGTCACCGCGCTCGAGCAGCACGCCGAACTGCTTGGCGAAAGTGAATGGTAGACTCGCCCGCGCCGCCACCTCGCCGTCACCGGCTGCGACCGGTTCGTCATCGATCAATTCAAGCGGCGCTTCACTCACGGCGCTGGCTGCTCCTGGGCAGCTTCGGCATCCTGCAGCACGTCCAGCGCCTCGATGTCGCGCTCCCACTCGGGCAGCACGGGCAGGTAGTCGTCGTCGATAAACATCATGCCGCGCTCGCGGCGCAGCAGCTGCTGATCGCGGATATGCCGGTATTTCATGGCGGTGGCGCCGTCGAGCTGCGCGTCGTCGCGGATGATGGTGGGCCGGATAAACACCAGCAGGTTGTTCTTGGTGACCGATTCGCGGTCGCTGCGGAACAGGCGGCCGAGCAGCGGGATATCGCCCAGGATGGGCACCTTCTGCTGACCTTCCTGCACGTCGTCCTTGATCAGCCCGCCGAGCACCACCACGCGGCCGTCCGAGGCCAGCACCTTGGTCTGGATCTTGCGCTCCTGGGTGATGATGTCGGAAGCGGCCGGACCATCCAGACTGATGCTGGAAACTTCCTGTTCGATATCCAGCACCACCGAGTCGCCCTCGTTGATCTGCGGCGTCACCTTCAGGGTAATACCGACGTTCTCGCGCTCGATGGTCTGGAACGGGTTGGTCGCACCCGAGTTCGCACCGGTATTGGTGAAGGAACCGGTGATGAAGGGCACGTTCTCGCCCACGGTGATATATGCTTCCTGGTTGTCCAGGGTCAGCAGGCTCGGCGTGGAGAGGATATTGGCGTTGGTCTTGCTCTTGATGGCGTTGAGGATCACCGTCATGGAGAAGTCGTCATCCAGGATACCCCAGCCCAGGTTGAGCCCCGGCGTTGTCGCCAGTGCACCGGCCAATGCACCAATCGAAAACTCATCGTTGGTCTCCGCGTTATCATCGTCACCGGGCAAGACAGCGCGACCGATCGTCGCAGCGCGATCGTCCCTTTCGGTGACGTTGCCGCCATAAAATCCGTCCTTCTGCGCAAACAGCCACTGCAAACCCAGCTCCTGACCGTCACTGATGTTCAGCTCGACGATAATCGCCTCCACCAGCACCTGCGCACGGCGGATATCCAGGCGTTGGATCACCGCCTCCAGCGCCGCCATCTTGTCGGTGGCCGCTGTGATGATCAGGGCGTTGGTGCCCTCGTCCGCTTCAATCGTGGACTCGCCCGCGGAGCCGGCTTTCTTGGCCTCGGCGCCCTCGAGCTGCGAGATGTTCTTCATCACCTTGGTCAGCACCTCGGCCGTTTCCTTGGCGTCGGCGTACTCGAGGTAGACCACCTTGACGTTGCCGCTCTGCTCCAGCGGCGTATCCAGGTGACGCACCAGGGTGCGCAGTCGCGCGCGCTCCAGTTCGTCGCCGTTGATCAACACGCTGTTGGTGCGCGGGTCGGCCACAAGCAGCACTTCCGGGTCGGTCGCGCCGGTGGCCTTGGCCTCGGACTTGCTCAGCTGGTCGAGCATACGCACCACGTCCTCGGCCACCGCGTAGCGCAGCTTCACGATGTCCGTCTGCTGCACTGCCGAGCGGTCCATCCGCTCGATGATTCCACGAATCCGGTCTATGTTCGCCGAGACGTCGGAAATAATGATCGCGTTGCTCGGCGCGTAGGCCGCCATGTGCGCCTGTT
>CAYGOX010000008.1:14994-24842 GCA_964351485.1 uncultured Halioglobus sp. | reverse complement strand
GGCACCAGCGGGCGCAGCACCGGGATCAGCTTGGCCGCCGAGATATTCTCGAGGCGGATCACCTGCGTCACGTACTCGTCGGACGTCTTGCCCGGATCGCCGTCGCTCACGCCCACCGGCGACGACCGCGCGTCCTTGGCCTGGATAACCCGCACCACGCCGCCGGAGCGCACCGCGGTATAACCGTGCACTTCCAGGATGGAGAGAAACAGCTCGTACAACTCGTCGCGCGTCACCGGCTTGGACGACACGACCTTCACCTTGCCCTTCACCGCCGGGTCGACGACGATCGTGGTGTCGGTCGCCTGCGCCACGAACTTGATCAGCTCCTGGATATCGGCGTCCTTGAGGTTGACCGTGTAGTCCTGTGCCAGCGCCGGCAACGCCCCCAGTACAAACGCGACCAGTGCCAGCGCGCGAGCGACCGGTCCTATGCAAACTGCGAGTCTCACCGATCCAATTCCTTGTTGTCGTTGTTCACTGCGGGTTCCCGATCACTGGTTACTGTTGAGGTTCACACTGATGGTGACCGGCTGGTTGTTGCGTTCCACCTCGAAAATCACCTCGCCGGCAGACCGCATCGCGTTGTAGAGCTGCATGGTATTGGCGGGATTGTCGAGCTTGATCCCGTTGACCGCCGTGACCATATCACCGGCCTTGAAGCCGAGCTGTGCGAACTGGTCCGCCTGCTGTCCCGGCGATACACGGTAGCCCAGCAGGGCGCCGTCGCGCCGCACCGCGCCCACCCGGACCAGTTTGGCCAGGGACTGCGGGTTGGAATACAGCGTATCGCGAAAGCCCTGCGCCAGGCGCGTCGTCTCGGCATCGTCACGCTTGTCGATCGTGGTGGCCGAAGCGACGCTCGGCAGCGGCGGCGCCCGCCGGGTTGCGGCCGGGCGCACCGCGGGGCGGGCCGGCGCGGCCTTGCCCTGTCCCAGCGGCGAATCTTCGTACAGCGTCAGCAGCTCGTAGGTGCCGCGGTTGTTCAACACGACCTGCCTGGGCATCACCTTGGCCAGGGTAACCTTGCCCGGCAGCGGCAGTTTGTCCTCGACGGCGTAGACTGCCTGCCGGTTCTGGTATTCGATCACCGCGTGGCCCAGGCCATCCTCGGTGGACGCGACGATACCGCGCAGGACAACTTTCAGGCGGGTCTCGCGGGCCCCGTCCTCGATGCCCTCGCGCTCATTGGCCGGCGTCTCGACCACCTGGACCTCTTTCACCGGCACCGGGGCGCCCGCCTTGCCGAACAGGTGCCAGCTGCGCATCTGCTCGATATTGACCGTGTCAGAGGGACCGGCGGAGACATCCGCCACAATGGGGTTGACCACAGCCGGGGGCGCTTCGGCCGGGGCCGGCGAGGGTACCAGGGCCCAGACCAGCCGGGCGATGGAGAGCACCGCCCAGAGGGCGAGCAAAAACACGACCGCTGCG
This sequence comes from uncultured Halioglobus sp., assembly GCA_964351485.1. Lineage (GTDB taxonomy): Bacteria > Pseudomonadota > Gammaproteobacteria > Pseudomonadales > Halieaceae > Marimicrobium. Next base: position 23,408 of record CAYGOX010000008.1, on the reverse strand, counting down.
CGAAGGCGGCGGAGGTTCTCCGGCTGCGACAGGGTCTGCAGCGAACGCGTCAGGCCCGCGCTGACGCGGTCTGAAACCTCACTGGAACTGCTGAGCCACTGCGCCGGCAAACACCTACCCCCTGTGCCCCGGCTGCACGCGTGGTACCGGGTTCTATTGTGACCTGATTATAGGGCCGACAGTTCAAAGTTAAAACTGCGAAAACCGCGGCAAAACACGCCGCGCAGGAGCCGCCCGGCGACCGGCCGGCTCCGCCGCCTTTGTACCGGCCGATTGTGAAGGCTTTATGACCGGTTCGGCGGGGTGAGGAACTCGATGGAGGCCGGCGGTTTGGAGTACTCGGGCGCCTGGGCATCGAGGGCGCGCAGGGCGCGCTCGCGGTCATCGGGCGAGAAACTGCCCGTGGTGAGGCAGAACTCCACCACGTTGTCGTTGGGATCCTTGGTATAGATCGAGTGGCACCAGTTGTGGTCGATCTCCAGCACCTCCAGCCCCGCGTCCAGCCACTGCTGCTTGCGCGCCTGCAGCGCCTCGGGGGTGTGGACATCGAACGCGAAGTGGTTGATCTGGTCGGGCAGTCCCGCGCCCTTCGACAGGCTGGTCTCCATGTTCTCCTGCCCCGGGACATCGTGCAGTTCCCAGAATGCGATGAACTTGCTGTCGTCCTCCATACGGTAGAAGAAGTGTTTGCCCCACCCGCCCTTGGGAATGGGTGACACCTCCACCTTGACCAGCTCGAAGCCGAGCAGGCCCTCGTAGAACGCGTGAATGGCGTGTATGTCCTTGCAGGCCAGTGCCAGGTGGTGATAGCCCATCGCCCTACTCCTGTGTGTCTACCATACTCATCACGTCGTAACTGCTACCGGCCGGGGCGGCGATTTCGACGATGCGATCATCCACGTCATCATACTCCAGTCTCAGCGCCCGACTCATCACCGCGTGCATATCGTAAAGCGCCGTAATATACGTCAGCTCGAGGATTTCCTCATCGGACAGCTCTTTCTTGAGGGCGTCGAAAACGGCATCGGGCACGCGCCCGCCCGCCAGCACCAGCGCATCGGTGTAGGCCAGCACGGCGCGCTCAAGATCGGTAAAGACATCGGCCACCTGCCAGTGTGCGATAGCCTCGATCTTGTCCTGGTCCATCCCCACGGAGCGGCATGACTTGCAGTGCTGTGAATAGACAAACTGCGACTCGCGCACGTACCCGGCACGGGTCTGGCCCAGCTCGCGCAGCTGCGGGTCGAGTTTGCGTGCAGGATCGCGATAGAACCGGAAACCACCAATGGTGTGCTTGAGGCAATCAGGCACCAGCGCGAACACTGTCCACCAGTTCCCGGGAGTTCCCGTTTCGGTACCCGGTTCGGCTACCGGGTCGCGCTCGCCAAAGAGCATGTCGTACATCGCCAGCGCGACCGGATCGGCCTCGGCGCGCGGCACCTGTCTGAGTCGGGGCATGGGTTCACTCCTGTGTCATGCGAAAAATTATCGCTGCTCAGCGTATCACGCCGTCCTCGCGCAGCTTCGCGACCTGATCGGCGGACAGGCCGGCGACGGACTGTAGCACGGTGTCGGTATCCTGCCCCAGCAGCGGCGCGGCGCTGAACGATTCCTCGTCCGTGCGCGACAGCTTGACCGGGTTGCCGGGGCCGCGCGTCGACGCGCCGTTGGGATGCTTTAACTCCACCACCATGTTGCGGTGCAATACCTGCGGGTCGCTCAGCGCCTGGCTGAACCGGTTGACCGGCGAGCAGGGAATCTGCTGCGCCTCCAACTGCTCCAGCCAGTACGCGCAGGGCCTTCTCGCGAAAACCCGCGAGAGTTCGGTGTTGATCATATCGCGCGCGGCCCAGCGACCGGGCTGGGTGTCCAGCGCGGGATCGTCAAACGCGGGGCAGTCGACCACCACCTTCAGGTTCTGCCAGAAGTTGTCGGTGATCACGGCGATCACGATCATGCCGTCGGCACAGGCAAACGTGTCGTAGGGGACGTGGACGAAGTGCGAATTACCGATCGGGTACGGGTCTTCCCCGGACAGAAAGTGCATGGTGGCCATGTAGTTGAGCATCGACACCTGGCAATCGACCATGGCGATATCCACGTGTTGCCCCCGCCCGCTGCGCTCGCGCTCGTACAGCGCCGCCAGCACGCCCATTACGCCGAACATGCCGCCGCCCAGGTCGCCGATGGGAATGCCGGCGCGGACCGGGTGGTCGGCGTCGTGCCCGGTGATCGACATCCCGCCACCGGCAGCCTGCGCCACCTGGTCGAACGCCGGCCGGTTGGCCCCGGGGCCGTCCGCGCCGAAGCCTGTCACCGTACAGGTGATGATGCGCGGGTTGATCGCGCTCAGGGTAGGGTAGTCCAGACCCAGGCGCTGCGGCACGCCCGCGCCGAAATTGCTCAGGACGATATCGGACGCCCTGACCAGTTCGTGAAACACTGCCAGACCGCGCGCCTGCTTGAGGTCGATGGCGACACTGCGTTTGTTGCGATTGAGCGTGAGGTAATACGCACCCATGCCGTCGAGGGAGTTGGCCGGATCACCGGCCAGGAGTTTGCGCGTACCCTCCCCTGCCAGGGGTTCGACCTTGATGGTCTCGGCGCCCAGGTCGGCCAGTATCATTCCCGCGTAAGGACCGGCCAGCATGTGCGTCAGGTCGAGCAGCCGCACCCCCGCCAGCGGCTTGTTGGGCGTATCCTGGCTCACCGGAGGAAGTAGTCCAGTGCGCTCAGCAACAGCATGAGACCGACCAGGGGCATCAACCAGCGCTGCAGCTTCGCCACCTGCTGCTCGTCGGCGGGTTTGCCGAACCGCTCGCCGAGAATCGCCAGCAGCGCAACGCCTGCAAAGACAAAAAGCAGAATCAACGCCAGGTTACCCATTGTCCGCCTCCCGCGCCATCGGCGCCGTGCCCGCTCTCACGCTGGCGTACCAGCCTGAGGGGTTATCAATTTCACCGTCTTCGCCCAGTGGCGGATACGCCAGCCCCCTGGCCAGGCAGTACTCGCGCACCTCGGGGTGCCCCCACTCAAAGAAGAGCCGTTCATAGGTCGCGTCGTCGATACGCCGCTGCGCGTACATATCGGCTTCCTGCCGCTGGCGCTGCGCCTCGGCCAGCAGGATACCCGAGGCCACCGACACGTTGAGGGACTTCACCATACCCACCATGGGAATCGTCACCACCTGGTCGACCAGCGCCAGGCCCTCTTCACTCAGCCCGCGCCGCTCCGCGCCCATGAGAATCGCCGTCGGGCGGGTGTAATCGACGGCGCGATAATCGACAGCATCGGCCGACAGGTGCGCGCCCACCACCTGGAACCCGGCGTCGCGAACCGGCGTCAGCGCATCGGGGAGCGCGCGGTAACCGCTGACCTCAACCCAGCGCTGCGAGCCCATCGCCGTGCCCCGGAAGGCGCGGTAATCGGCCTCGCCGAGCACCGCGTGCATGCGCATCACGCCCACGGCGTCGCAATTGCGCACCACCGCCGAGAGATTGCGGGGTTTGTGGACAAAATCGGTGACCAGGGTGAGATCGGGCTGGCGCTGGTCCAGCACCTGGCGCAGCCGCGCAATACGCTCGGGTGTCACGGCGCTCTCAACGGGAACCGGGCATGGCTAGCCCGCCTGGTCCTCGGGGTTGTCCAGTTCCACCGGCGCCGCCGACCCCGCGAAGACGACCTTGGCCAGGCCCTCGGCCAGGTCGAAAATCTGTGTCGAGGTGACTGTGTACTCGGATCGCACCATCACCCAGCGCCCGGCCTCGCAGCGATACCTGTCGTGGTACACGCCGGCCAGCTGGGTCACCACGTCGCGGCGCGTATCGATCAGGTAGTAGTACAGCCCCCACTGCCCCGTAGCCGTGTCGGCGTCCAGGACCTCGATCTGCGGGTTCTGCCCGTGATGCATTTCCACGATGTGCGGCTGACAGGCCAGCTCCGAGAACACCGCCAGCATCTGCTCGCGATCAGTGAAGCTGCCGATGCGCCCGTATTCCAGCTCGATCGGTCCCGCGGCGAAACACGCGCGCACCGCGTCGACGTCCTTGCTGTCACAGGCGTGAAAGTAGGCGTACTTGAGCTGCTTGATCGCCTCTATCGCCTCCAGGCGGGCGATACGCGCTTCGAGGTTCGCGCTCACGACGTCGGGGGACCGACGCGGTAGGCCGGGTCCACGCCTTCGAGCCCGTCGATACTGCAGTCCAGGTCTTTCAGCAGGCCGTCCTTGAGGCTGTAGATCCAGCCGTGCACAAAGACTTCCTGGCCGCGGTGCCAGGCATTCTGCATGACATTGGTTTGCGCCACGTGCGCCACCTGCGTCTTGACGTTCAGTTCACACAGGCGATCGACCCGCGCCTGGGCATCGTCGATGGCGTCGAGCTCCGCCTGGTGTTCGTGTTGCACATCCTTGATATTGCGCAGCCAGTTGTCGAGCCAGCCGTTGTTAGTGGATTCGCTGGCAGCTTTTACGCCGCCGCAGCCGTAGTGCCCCACGACCATGACGTGACGCACCTTCAGCGCCTCCACCGCGTACTGCAGCGCTGTCAGGCAGTTCGCATCGGTGTGGATTACCATGTTGGCCACGTTGCGGTGCACGAATACCTCACCGGGCATGAGCCCCACGATCTGGTTCGCCGGCACGCGGCTGTCGGAGCAGCCAATCCAGAAAAATTCCGGCGACTGCTGCGCCGCCAGTACGTCAAAAAACGTGGGATCTTTTTCCGTAACGCTCTCGGCCCACGCCCGGTTGCGCGCCAGCAGGTCTTCCAGGGGATTCACAACGTCTCCTTAACTGATCATGGTACTGAGGCGGGCCTGCGCAACGCAGTTGCCGCCACGGGATTTTGCAGATTCCAACGCCTTGCTGCCCACCGATTCCATCTGGACGGCGAGCCTGGGCATGTCCACTGCGGGATATTGTTGCGGCTGCCAGGTGACCATGCCGATACTGATCGTCACCTGCAGGACGGCGCCGCGCCCGTCGTCGATGGCAAAGGACTCGATGTCGGCCAGCATCCGCTGGGCAACGTCCTGCGCGAGCATCTCGCCCGCCCCGGGCACCAGCACTGCGAACCGCGGCGGCGACAGGCGCGCGAGCATATCGGTCGCGCGCAGGTCCGAGGCAATGCGCTGCGACACTTTCTTGACCACGAACTGCGCCCGGCGCTGGCCGTAATGTTCGTGCAGGTCGTCGAATTCATCGATCTCCATCATCAGTACCGTCACCGGCCCCGCGGCGCGGCGCGCCCGCGAAATTTCCCGCGCGATGTCTTTTTGGAAACCGCGCAGGTTGCTGATCTGTGTCAGGGGATCGAGCAGCGTAAGCTGCGAAATCTGCTGGCGGTTGACCGCGTTCTTGAAACAGGCGGAAATCACAGCGGCCAGATGAGCGAGCAGATCTTCCTCGGCCTGTTCGAGCCGCAGCGACCCATCCTGCATACCCAGGTGCAGGCTGCCGATCATGCGACCGCCATCCTGCAGCGGCAGGAGCAGCGCGTAGTCGATGCCGTGTTCGTGCGTCAGGACTTCGAACATACGCGAATCGGTGGCGTCGACCAGGGCGATGTCGGGCTCCATTTCGTACAGCTCCTGCATCCGGTAGCTGTCCTGCATCAACTGAAGCTGGTGACCGTAGCGTTCACCGCCCTTGATCAGTCCGGCCAGGACGTCCTCGGGGTCGTACAGCCACAGTTCGGCCACCTGGAAGGAAAAATGCCTCGGCATGCTGACCAGCAGTGTCTCCAGGAGCGCCTGCAGGTCGGGCGCATTGAGGAGCATGAGGATAAGCTGTTGGGACTGGCGATAGAGGTAACGGTTAACGGTCTGTGTCTGTTCGAGGCGTTGCTTGCGCAATTCGGAGGTGGAGATGGCCGGCGGTGCGCCCTCAATTTCCTCCTGCGCTGCGTAAGAATCTGAATCGTCCGCCATGTACCACCCGTTTCGCGTCACGGAGCGTAACCGCGCGCCGCCCCGTTGTTATTGGATGGGCAGTTTAAGCGCCCTATACTTGCGTTGCAATCCGGGCCCGCGCGCATCCGCGGCGCACACGCCCTTCACCCAACCGCCGGAGACCTGCAACGTGAAATTAACGGCCGAACTGAGCCTGTACCCCTTCGATGAAAACTATATCGGTATCATTCGTGCGTTTATTGAAGAACTTGCAGCGGACTCCTCCGTCACGGTCGTCACCAACGCCATGAGCACCCAGTTGTGCGGCGAGTGGGAGGCAGTGATGGCGCTGGTCAGTCGCTGCCTGCGCGAGAGCTATGAGCGCCACGGCCGTCAGGTGCTGGTGTGCAAGTTCATCCCCGGTGAACTGGCCATACGCTGACCGACCGTGCAGCCCAACCCTTCGCCCGAAGTGGCCCGGCGACTCGACCAGACGCTGGGGCAATGGCGCGCCTGGCGCTGCGAGTCGCGCCTGCGCGCAGCACCTGAAATTGACCGCGCGCTGGGAGAGGGACTGAGCAATCACGTCTTTCTCACGCAGGGCCCGCAGCGCTGTGTCATTCGTATCGACGGCGAGGACCCGCGCCGCCACGGACTCAATCGCGCGGTGGAATGGCGCACGCTGACCGCGGCATGGCGCGCCGGTATCGCACCCAGACCCGTGTATTACAATCCCGAGCTGGGCTGCCTCGTCTGCGCCTACGTCGAGCCACCGCCCGTCACAGGCTCGGACATTCGTCATTCCCCGGCGGCCATTGCCGCACTCCTGCGCGCCGTACACAAGCTGCCGCGCCGGCGCTTCCGGCTGGATTTTGGCGCGCGCATCGAGGCCTACGCCGGGCAGCTGCATACACAAAAGCACCGGGCAATGTCACACCTGGTCCCGGTGCTGGAACCTGTACGCCAACTGCTGCGCCTGCTGGAAAACGACCGGCAGGCAACCGTGCTGTGTCACAACGACCTGCTTCTGGAAAACCGCCTGTGCACCGGTGAGACGCTGTGCGCCATCGACTGGGAATACTGCGCCATGGCACCGGCGCTGTACGACGTGGCAGTGGTCATCGAGGGCGATGCGCTGGACGACAAGACTGCGCAGATGCTGGTACGCGACTATCTCGGGCGCTTCCCGAATGCCGATGAGCAGACTCGGCTGGCGCGATACCGCCTGGTGTACGCCTGCCTCGCGCTGCTGTGGCACTGTGCCTCCGACAACGCACCGCTGACGGAAACGGCCGTGGCGGCGCAGGCGCAGGACCTGGCGCGGCGCCTGGCGGCAGCGGGTTTGCCGGGCGAGGGCTAGTCGCGAAAGTTGTTGAACTGCAACGGCGCGCCGAAATCCTCATCGCGCAGGATCGCCATGACCGACTGCAGGTCGTCGCGCTTCTTGCCCGTCACGCGCACCTGGTCGCCCTGTATCTGTGCCTGCACCTTCAGCTTCTCTTCCTTGATGCGCTTGACGATCGCCTTGCACTGCAGGCTGTCCAGGCCGTGCTTGAGCGTGACGACCTCGCGCACGAGCTTGCCACTGGCGGCGGGCTCGCCACACTCCATCGCACCCGGGTCGATATCGCACTTGACCAGCGCGCTGCGCAGCATGTCTTCCATCTGGTTGACCTGGATATCGGCCTCGGCGGTGAGCACCACGGTGCGCTCGTCACGCGTGAAGGATGCGTCGACACCCTTGAAGTCGAACCGGTTCGTAATAATTCGCGACGCCTGGTCCACCGCGTTGGTGAGCTGGTGCAGGTCGACTTCCGAAACGATATCAAAGGATGGCATAGTGGTGTCCCGCGCAAAAACAGATAAGCCCATCATAGTAATGTCCGCGCCAGAGTTTTCAATCGTGCCACCATCACGCGCCGTACGGGGCGATGCCCATGTCTGAGAATAAAGCTGAGGCAAAAGCTGCGGCGAAGGCCCCGCACTGGCACCTGCTCGGGGCGGGCTCGGTCGGCACCCTGTTCGCCGACTACCTGCGCGAAGCCGGACACACGGTATCGGCGTTCGTGCGTGACGAGACCGCCGGCAATGCAACGCTGTCAATCGAACTGGTGCGCGGCGAAACCGCCACAATGCTGCAACTGCCTGTCACGCGGCGCGACAGCGACGCCACCGTCACTCACCTGCTGGTCACCACCAAGTCCTACGATGTCCTGCCCGCGGTAGCCGGCGTGGCGCACCTGCTCGCCGAGCAGTGCCAGGTTGTCCTGCTGACCAACGGCATGGGCCTGGTCGAGGCACTGGCCCAGCGGTTTCCCCACCTGGCGCTGTACTGCGGCACCACCACCGAGGGCGCCTATCGCGAAGCGCCCGGACGCGTGGTGCACGCCGGAAAGGGCGAGACCCGCATCGGCCGCCACGGCGGCGGACCACCACCGGGCTGGTTTGAACACTGGCAGCGGGCGCTGGCGCGCTGCACCTGGGACGAGGATATTCCCTCGGCCCTCTGGGCCAAGCTCGCAGTC
>CAYGOX010000008.1:0-14984 GCA_964351485.1 uncultured Halioglobus sp. | reverse complement strand
GTCAATTGCGTAATCAACCCGCTGACGGCAATCTACCGCTGCCGCAACGGCGAACTGGCGACGATTCCCGAAGCAGCTGCCGACGTCGCGGCGCTGTGCCGCGAGGTACAACAGGTAAGTTATGCGGGCGGTTACACCGCCACCGCGCAGACACTGCCGGACACCGTGGCGAAAGTTATCGAAGGCACGGCGGCGAACCGCTCCTCCATGTTGCAGGACGTCATGCACGGCCGCAAAACGGAGATTGGTGATATCACCGGTTACCTGGTGCAGGAAGCGCGTCGCTACGGCATTCCCACCCCCCGCAATGAACAGGTCATGGAGGCCGTACTCGCATTATGATCAGTGAATCCCTGCCGCTGACGGCTATTACCGGGCCGCTCGTGTTGTACGCCGTTTCAGTCACCGCCCTGGTGATCGCCGACCTGCGCGGGTCGCGTCCGGGCCGCTACCTGTTCAAACCGCTGGCCGCCGCCGCGTTCGTCTGGCTCGCGCTGGCGCTGGGCGCCACCGGGACAACCTACGGGAACTGGATGCTGCTCGCACTGGTGCTATGCCTGCTCGGCGACCTGCTGCTGATGCCCGACAGCCAGCGCAGTTTCCTGGCCGGGCTTGGCGCGTTCCTGTGCGGCCACCTCGTCTTCGCCGTGGCCTTTGCGCATCTGGGCGACAACGTCACGGGTGCGGTGATCAGCGCGCTGCCCGCGACCGTCCTGCTGGTGGTCGTGGCGCGTTGGCTGACGCCCCATGTCCCGGCGAAAATGAAAATACCGGTGGCCCTGTATGTCGTGGTGATCTGCGCCATGCTGGTCTTTGCGGGGTTGACCGTTGGCCATCCCGCCGCGGGCTGGGTTATCGCGGGCGCCTGGGCATTCGCCGCCTCGGACATCGCGGTGGCGCGGCGCCAGTTTATCGACCCGTCGCGCCGCAATGCCCTGTGGGGAACGCCGCTGTATTTTTCCGCGCAGATGATACTTGCAGCGTCGATAGCGTTTGTTGGCTGACCCGCAGCCGGTCAGTCACGCCGCAGCGACGCGCTCACCAGCGCCACTATGGCTTCCTCCCAATCGGCGGCGGACATGTGCGTGGTGAGCACGGTGCGTTCACTCACGCGCTCGTCCCGCGTCTCGCGACCGAGCGCCAGCACACACAGCGTTTGCGCACAATCAATCGTCATCGCAAAGCGCTCCCGCGGCGGCCCCGGAGGCGGCGGCGCGGCCAGCGGTGAATACAGGACGCGCGCCGGCTCGGCGCCGACGCTGCCGCGAATATCGATCGGCCCCAGTTCCCGGCGAACGGCCTCGCGCAAGCGCTCGATCAGCCAGTGCGTGGACAGCGCCTCGGGCAGCACCACGTCGGGACCGATGCGCAACTGCGGGGCCTCGAAGGCAACCGCGACGGGGCGCGCCTGATACCACTGCACCGCAGCGACGCCCGAGACGATAACAACACTGCCCACCAGCGCCGCGCGGGAAAACCGCGACAGCCCGGTAAACCAGTAGCGCAGCAGGCCCCAAACGCCCTCGGGCGCCTCTTTGCGCGAGCGTCCGCTGCGCGCCAGTTCGCGCGGCACGTCCACCGGTACATCCGCCGGTGACTCGGGGCGAAAAAACGGCCTGGACTCGTTCAAAACGGCACTGCCGGACGTCAGGGGGATGGTGCGCGCGATGGCGTGCAGGACCTGCCGAATACCGCGCGTATTGCGCGGACGCTGCCGCGGATCCCTGTGCAGCATCTGTGCCAGCAGCGCGTCCAGCTCAGGCGGCACCTCCAGTTCGGGCTGGACTCGGCCGGCCAGCGGCACCGGATCGCGCTCGAGCATCCAGGTGGTGTTGAGACGGCCGTCATCCGCCGCGAACGGGTGCGCAAGTGTCAGCATGCGATACAGCAGCACACCCAGCGCGAAGATGTCTGCCTGTTCGGTGATCGGTTCGTTGCGCAGGTGTTCCGGCGTCAGCGACCAGTAGCTGGCGCCGCCGCGCATACGATCGGCGGGCACCATGGGGCGGCGGGCGATCCCGAAATCCGTGAGACGGGCGTGGCCGTCATCGCCCAGCAGCACGTTGGCCGGCTTCACATCGCCGTGAATAACGCGCGACTGGCGCGCGGTAGCCAGCGCCCCCGCGATGTCCGTAATCACGGTAATGACGCACTCCAGCGACGGCCGCGCCGACGCCAGAAAGGTCTCCAGCGAACAGCCCGGCACGTAGGCCATGACCATCGCAAGATGATGCTCCGACTCGATGACATCGAACACCGGGACAATGCGCGGCGAGTCGAGGCTCGCCACCAGCTGCGCCTCACGCACGAGCTTGCGACGCGCCGCACGTTCTTCAGGCATAGCGTAGATTTTTATCGCCACCCGACGACGCAGGAGCGTGTCGTACCCCAGGTACACACTGCCCTGGCCACCGCGATCGATCAGGCGTGTGATGCGATAGGCGCCAATCTGCGCCTGGTCGGCGATGGCGCTCACGAACGATGGCGGCCCATGGCCCGCAGGCGCTGGCGCAGGCCGGCGGCCGAGACGCGCAACTGCCGCGCGATCGCCGCCACGTCTGCGCCCTGCTGAGCCAGTGCCGCCTCGATCTCGGCGCGGGGCACGTCACTGGCCAGGCGGTGCCGTTCGCTGGCCTCGATCCGGCGATACACCGCGGTGCGCGACAGACCCAGCACTCGCGCGACCCGGGCCGGTTCGAATGCGCAGTCGATCATCGCCTGTGCAAACGCATCCTCGCTGACATCGACAGGTGCAGTCTCAACCGGCGTTTCACGCGCCGGTGTGTCCGCCGGCAGCGGCTGCAGGCGGGACGCAAACGTCTCCGGCAGCGCCATCGCAGACTGCGCATCGCGCAGAGTCTGGCGCACCACGTTGCGCAGCTCGCGCACGTTCCCCGGCCAGTGGTAGCGCAGCGCCTGGTAAACGGTGTAAGCCCAGCCCGCGCAATCCGCTGCGTCGGCATCGCGTCCCGGCAGCAGGTCCTGTCGGTCGATGTCGGGCGCCGCCTCGCAGGCGAAGTGCCAGAGCAGTTCGCCGATATCTTCGGGGTGATCGCGCAACGGCGGCACCACAATGGCGTGGCTGCCCAGCCGGTGCAACAGGGCCGCCTTGAAGTGCGCGGTGTCGGCGGTCAACGGCGCGTCGGTCGCGGAGATCACCCGCACGTCCACGGGCCGGATGCGCCCGCCGACAACCTGTATTTCGCGCTGTTGCAGCGCACGCAGCAACTGCGCCTGCACCGGCAGGGGCGTATCGCCGATCTCGTCGAGAAACAGTGTCCCGCCCTCGGCCTGCTGGAAATAGCCCGGGGCGCTGCGCTCGGCGCCGGTGTACGCCCCGCGCTGCGTTCCGAACAGCAGCGCGGGCGCCAGGTCAGCCGGAATCGCCGCCATGTTCACACTCACCATCGGGCCCTCGCGACGGGCACTGGCAGCGTGCACCGCCTGTGCCACGAGTTCCTTCCCGGTGCCGGTTTCCCCGCGAACCAGGACATCGTCATCGCAGCCCGCCGCAATCGCGATCTGCTGCCGCAGGCGCGCCATCGCAACGCCCGAACCGTGCAGGAATCGACCCGCCGCGTCACTCGCATCAGTCGGGGCACGGGTGTCTACCAGGCGCGCCACCAGGACAACGGCGTGCCCGAGCAGCATCGGCACACCGCGACGCAGTGCCTGCTCGGACAGGTCTGCAGCAGTCAGCAGATCCTCATCCGCGAGCCGGGCACGGCTGGCGCCGCTGAAGCGGGTGATTTGCAAACGGTTGTCAGTAAACGCCAGAGCCAGCGCGCGACGGCTGACGTGTGGATCGCCCAGGGGCTCGCCACCCGAGCGGCCGGGAATCACGAAATCGGGTGAACGACGACCGAGGACACAGGGCCGGGTGGGATCGTGCACCGGCACCTGCGCCACCTGGCCGATACGCTGCGTATCGGGGTGAAAAGCAATCGTGAGCGTCAGCGCGCTGGCGGTGTACTCACCGCGCGCCGCCGCGACGACGGTGGGCAGGGTCAGCTCCGTGTCGGTTGCCGGGTTCGCCCCGGCCTCTGCTGTGGGCGTGAAATCTCGCGTCATCGCGCGCGTCGTTCCTGATGTGCTCAGGGTAAAAGCTTAGCAGTTGCCGCCCGATCTGCACGGCGGGGGTCACCCGGGGGACAGTGAACGCCGCAACCGCGCCCAGTCAAACGCGGGGCCGGGGTCGGTCTTGCGTCCCGGCGCGATATCGCTGTGACCGACGATACTGCCAACGTCGAGACCGGGATAGGCCTCGAGCAGGGCGGCCACGACGTGGGCGAGCTGGAAATACTGCAGCCCCGTGTAGGGCTCGTCGTCTGTACCCTCCAGTTCGATCCCGATGCTGAAGTCGTTGCAGTTGTCGCGCCCTTCATAGCACGAAACACCCGCATGCCAGGCCCGCGCATCGAAGCTCACGAACTGGATCAGTGCCCCGGTGCGTTCAATCAACAGGTGCGCAGAAACCTGCACTCCCTCGATCTCGGCAAAGAAAGGATGCTCGGCGTGATCCAGGCAGTTGGTAAAAAAACGTTCGACGCAGCCGGTGCCATAGCAGCCGGGCGGCAGCGAAATATTGTGCAGGACGAGCAGCTCCGGGTCGCAGCCCGCGGGGCGCGGCTCGAAGTTCGGTGAATCGACACGGCGCGCGTCGCGCAGCCACCCGTCCTCCACCCGGTATTGCATACTGGCCAACCGCCTGCTCCTGTTCATTCGATGCCGTGCAGTCTAACGGGTTTATCGCGCCCGCCACAGCACCCGGGGCTAACGGGCGCATCGCCAAACTGCTACACTCCCCGCCCTCTCACGCTTACCCGGATCCGCCAGCATGGAATCAGCCAACCCGGACATTACACCGCCGCAGCCCGCGGTCATTGCCGCCAATGTGCGCGACGCCCTGGAAGAGGACATCGGTGACGGCGATATCACCGCCGCGCTGATCCCGGCCGATGCGACTGCCAGTGCGCGCGTCATCACGCGAGAGGACGGCATATTGTGTGGCGCGCCCTGGGTGGAGGAAGTGTTCGCGCAGCTCGACCCGGCCGTGCGGATTGAGTGGGAAGCGGCGGACGGCGAGCGCATCGCGGCGAACCAGACGCTGTTCACCGCCAGCGGCAGCGCGCGCAGCCTGCTGACCGGCGAACGCACAGCGCTGAATTTTCTGCAGCTGTTGAGCGGCACCGCGACGGCCTGCCGCGCCTATGCCGATGTCGTCGCCGGTACGACCACCCGCCTGCTCGACACGCGCAAGACGCTGCCCGGCCTGCGCCTGGCACAAAAGTACGCCGTGGCCTGCGGCGGTTGTCACAATCACCGCATCGGCCTGTTCGACGCCTTCCTGATCAAGGAAAACCACATCAACGCCTGCGGCAGTATCGCCGCCGCCGTCACCACGGCGCGAGCGCAGGCGCCGGGCAAGCCGGTCGAGGTAGAGGTGGAAACCGAACAGGAACTGGAAGAGGCGATCGCCGCTGGCTGTGATCGCGTGATGCTCGATAACTTCTCGCTCGAGGCCATGGCCCGCGCGGTGGAGCGCGTGGCCGGCGCGCTGGAGCTGGAGGCCTCGGGGAACGTGACCGACGAAACCCTGCTCGCCATCGCCCGGACCGGGGTCGATTTTATTTCTATCGGGGCGCTGACCAAGAATTGCCGCGCGCTGGACCTTTCAATGCGCCTGAGCTGAGGGTGCGCCTGGCCTGACTAGGCCGACAGCAGGTCGCGCTTGCTGACCAGTACCCCGTTGTTGTCGGCGTAGATGTAGTCACCCGGCTCGACAATAACCCCGCCCAGCTCAATGGCGATGTCGCGCTGACCGACACCGAGCTTCTCGGTCTTCACCGGAATGGTGCCCAGAGCGGCCACGCCCAGCGCGGTCTGGCCGATTTCATCGACATCGCGGATCACCCCGTTGATCACCAGCCCACTCCAGCCGTTCGCGGCGGCCTGCTCGGCCAGCATGTCCCCCAGCAGCGCGCGGCGGGTCGAGCCACCGCCATCGACCACGATGACACGGCCCTCGCCGGGCTCCCCGACGCAGGCTTTGACCAGCGAATTGTCCTCGTGACACTTGATCGTCACCGCCCGCCCGGAGAAGCGGCGCAACTGGCCGTACTGCCGCCAGGGCAGAGCGATCGCCAGCGCCTCGGGCGCGTCGTCAGAGAGATCCGGGGTGGAAAACTGCGTCATGTCGTCACCTCTGGTTGAGTTTCTCGAAGCACTGCCAATATAATTCCTCAGGTGGATGCTATACAAATAGTAAATTCACTTTATGAATGTCGGAGGCTGCCGTGAGCGTGAACCGGGTCGATCTCAACCTGCTGGTCTACCTCGACGCGTTGCTGCGTGAGCGCAACGTGACCAAGGCCGCGCACCAGCTCAACCTGTCCCAGCCGGCGATGAGCAACGGGCTGCGCCGCCTGCGCGAGCTGTTCGACGATCCTCTGCTGGTGCGCACCAGTGAAGGAATGACGCCGACCGAGCGCGCGCTGGAACTGGAGCCGATCGTGCGCGAGGTGCTGAGCAAGGTGGACCACGCGGTCCAGCCGCGCACCGCCTTTGAGCCCGCCAACGCCCAGCGGGTGTTTCGCATTATGGCCAGCGACTACGCCGAGTCCACGCTCTTCCCCGCGGTACTGGGGAAGCTACGCACCCTGGCCCCGGGCATCACGCTCGACATCATGACGCCCTCGGACGTCAGCTTCCTCGACGTCGAGCGCGGCAAGGTCGACATGATCATCAACCGCTTCGACTCCATGCCGCAGTCCTTCCACCAGATCCATCTCTGGGCCGACACGTTCACCTGCGTGCTGAGCCCAGAGAACCCGGTGCTGGAGGATTTTTCCCTGGACAACTACCTCAAGGCCAACCATGTCTGGGTGAGCAAGACGGGCATGGGTGTCGGCGTCGGGGTGGACCCCGACGACGTGCAGCGCCTGGGCTGGGTGGACGCCGCCCTGGACGCCCTGGGCAAGAAGCGCCAGATCCGCGTGTTCACACGCCACTACCAGGCCGCCATGACGCTGGCCGAGCAGAACGACCTGATCGTCACCCTCCCCTCCCGCGCGGCCGCGCTCAAACGCAACAACCCGCGCGTGGTTCTGCGCGAGCCACCCCTGGAGATTCCGCCGCTGGAACTCAAGATGGCCTGGAGCCCGCTGCTGCAGAACAACCCGGCCAATCGCTGGCTGCGCAAGCTGATCGCCGACACCGCCCGCGAACTGGACGGTCAGGAAGCCACCCCCGATTAATTCACCTGCAGAATGGCCGGGATAAAAACGATAAATTAGGTAAATTTTCAAGCCCGGCGCTACACTATCGCGCAGATATTGCGCGGTGCCGACACGTCGTCCGGTGCCCGCCAGGGTCGCAGGAATATTACGAGGTTTCACCATGTCAAATCGAATCCAGGAAGGCAGCCTGCAGGTTGCACCGGTACTGCACGCGCTTTTGGAAAACGAGATTGCGCCGGGTACGGGCATTGAACCGGCCGGGTTCTGGGCCGCGCTGGAAGACCTGGTCACCACCTTTGGCCCGCGCAACCGCGAACTGCTGGCCATTCGCGATGACATGCAGGCCAAAATCGACGAGTGGCACCGGGCCAACCCCGGGCCGGACTACGACAAGGCTGCCTACAAAGCCTTCCTTGAAGACATCGGCTACCTGCTGCCCGAACCGGCTGATTTCACCATCACCACCGAAAACGTCGACGAGGAAGTCGCGCGCCTGGCCGGGCCGCAACTCGTTGTCCCGGTGATGAACGCCCGCTACGCACTCAACGCCGCCAATGCGCGCTGGGGCAGCCTGTATGACGCACTGTACGGTACCGACGTCATCAGCGAAGACGGTGGCGCCGAGCGCGCCGGCGGTTACAACCCGGTGCGCGGCGACAAGGTTATCGCCTATGCCCGCGCGTTTCTCGACGCACACTGCCCGCTGACCAGCGGCAGCCACAGCGACGCACTGGCGTATCGCATTGAACAGGGCGCCCTGGCCGTCTCGCTGCCCGGCGGCGCAACCGCCGGCCTTGCCGATCCCGACCAGCTGCGCGGCTATACCGGAGAGTCCGGTGCACCCGAAACGGTACTGCTGCGACACCACGGCTTGCATATCGAAATTCAGGTCGACCGGGAGCACAGCATCGGCGCCACCGACAAGGCCGGCGTCAAAGACATCTGCCTGGAAGCGGCGTTGACCACTATCCAGGACTGCGAGGACTCTGTCGCCGCCGTGGACGCAGAAGACAAGGCGGTGGCCTACGGCAACTGGCTGGGCCTCATGCGCGGCGACCTCACCGACAGCTTCGACAAGGGCGGCAGGTCTATGACCCGCCGGCTCAATCCCGACCGGCGCTACACCACGCCCGGCGGTGACGCGCTGGTCCTGCCCGGTCGCAGCCTGCTGTTCGTACGCAACGTCGGCCACCTGATGACCAACCCGGCGGTGCTGGACGCGCAGGGCAACGAGATACCCGAGGGCATCATGGACGGCCTGTTCACGGCCTGCATCGCGCTGCATGACCTCAACAAGACCGGGGACACGCCGCGCAATTCACGCTGCGGCAGCGTTTACATCGTGAAACCCAAGATGCACGGGCCCGACGAGGTGGCCTTCACCAATGAGTTGTTTGCGCGGATCGAGGATCACCTGGGGATGGCGCGCAACACCCTGAAAATGGGCATCATGGACGAGGAGCGGCGCACCACCGTCAACCTGAAGGAGTGCATCCGGGTGGCCAGTGAACGCCTGGTGTTCATCAACACCGGCTTTCTGGACCGCACCGGGGACGAGATCCATACCAGCATGGAAGCGGCGGCCATGACGCCCAAGGGCGCCATGAAGCAGGAGACCTGGATCAACGCCTACGAGGACTGGAACGTGGACGTGGGCCTGGCCTGCGGCCTGCGCGGCAAGGCGCAGATCGGCAAAGGCATGTGGGCCATGCCGGACAGAATGGCCGACATGATGAAAACCAAGATAGGCCACCCGGAATCCGGCGCCACCACCGCCTGGGTACCCTCACCTACCGCGGCAACGCTGCACGCCATTCACTACCATGATGTCGACGTGGCCGAGCGCCAGGAGGCGTTGATGGGTCGCCAGCGGGCCACCGTCGATGACATCTTGAAGATTCCACTGAAGGGCGCCGCTGGCCTGAGTGAAAAAGACATCCAGCTCGAGCTGGACAACAACGCCCAGGGCATTCTCGGTTACGTGGTGCGCTGGATCGACCACGGCGTGGGCTGCTCCAAGGTGCCGGATATCAACAACGTGGGCCTGATGGAAGACAGGGCAACCCTGCGCATTTCCAGTCAGCACATCGCCAACTGGCTGCAACACCGCGTGGTGACGCACGATCAGGTGATGGCCACGCTGCAGCGCATGGCCGCGGTGGTCGACGAGCAGAACAAGGCCGATCCGTCCTACCGCCCCATGGCGCCCGACTTTGACGACAGCGTTGCCTTTCAGGCTGCGTGCGATCTGGTGTTCCGGGGCCACGAACAACCCAGTGGTTACACCGAGCCGGTATTGCATGCCCGGCGTCGGGAGGCAAAGGCGCGCTACGCCGGCTCCTGATCAAACCCCGGAGCACTGCGCCGACACGGATCACGTTGCGCCGCTATCCCGGCGCGGCGTTGACCGGCTAGCGCTGGGGTGTGCTGTCGTCGCTGGTTTCCTTGAACTGTAAATTGGTGAGCTGTTCCGACAGCAGGCCAATCAGGAACATCACCATGCCCGCCAGAATCAGCATCGTGCTCATGTTGGTGAAGCGCCAGCCGGTGCTCATAACCGTTAAGGCGTAGTTCAACAATCCCAGGCCGCTGGTGACTACTGCCGCGGGAAAGTAGACTTTCAGCGGCGAGTACAGCGTGCCCACCTTGAAGATAATCAGCAGAAAGCGTACGCCGTCGCGCACCACACTGATGTGGCTGCTGCCCACGCGTCGTGAAACAGTGATCGGCACAAACCCCACCGAGTAGCCGGCGCGAAAAAACGCCATGGTGGAGGTAGTGGGGTAACTGAAACCGTTGGGCAACAGGTAGAGAAAACTCAGAAACTTGCGGCGGTCGACACAGCGAAAACCCGACGTCAGGTCATCAATGCGGCGGTCGACCATCCAGCTGGCAAAACGGTTATAGATGGCGTTGGCACTCCAGCGCGCCACGCTGGCCTGCGCGCCGAGGCCGCTGCGAGCGCCGACAACCAGGTCGTAGCCCTGCTCTACCTTTTCCAACAACAGTGGAATATCGGCGGGGCTGTGCTGCCCGTCGCCATCCATAAATACCAGGTAGTCGCCGCTTGCCGCGCGCGCGCCGGATTTTACCGCGGCGCCGTTGCCCTTCGAATAGGGGTGGGTGATCAGCGTCACACCGGCCTGCTCGCAAATCTCTGCCGTGTTGTCGGTGGAGCCATCGTTGACCACGATGATCTCGGCATCGGCAAAATCGCGCGTCAGCTCGGGTAAAACACGCGCAAGACCCTCGGCCTCGTTCTTGGCAGGAATGACAATGGAAACGTTCAAGCGTCAGTTCTCCAGGTACAGTTCGAGTGTTTGGCGTTCACCGACGGTCAACTTACCGTCTCGGTCCATGGCTTGCAAAGTATTTACCAGCTCAGCCACTACCGCCTCCCTGCCCAGTGCGGTGGCAAAGTGCAGCTGCATCAGCAGGCCGCGTTTCCTGCGCGGTTTCAGCGCAAGCATTTTTTCGGTATACGCAAAGGCGCGCTCATACTGCTGCAGTGCGTTTTCCAGCACCGCCAGGCTGCCGTACATATTCGGTGAAGCGGTCGCCGGGCGATCACCCTGCAGGTAGATCGAGGCCATATGGTCTGAGAACCGCTGACGATCCATGGTGGGGCACTGGTTGTCCTGCACCATACTGACCAGCGTCGACAGCGTTGCCACAGAACCCAGCGGTCTACGCGCATCCTCGGCGCCCACCTGTTCTATATGCTGCGGCAGTATCGGCGCCCTGGCGATACACAGCAATGCAATGTCGCGCACGGCACGATCGCCGTCGCGCTCCACGTGACTGGCTTCCTGTGCCCGCCGGGAGTAATACAGTGCGCGCTCTGCCGCACCCAGCTCAGCCATCTGCGCCGCCATATCTGTGTTGGCGCGCGCGGACTCAGGGTGGCCGTTAACATGCTGCAGAATCAACAGGGGCCGCGAAGACCATATTTGCGCCTGCGAACTGGTCATCATGCTTAACACCAGCGGCCACACTACCAGGCAGGCCAACAGTGCAGGCCCCGCCTCAGGCCAGCGCCTGGCGAACTCGCTGTACAGAACACCCACCAACAGCAACAACCCCAGCGCGGGAAAATAGTTGCGATGCTCGAAGTACAGCTCCAGCGGCCACACCGTGGATTCCATCAGGTGCCCGGCGAGGTACCAACCCACTCCCAGCACCAAGAGACGCCCGGCCGTCCAGCGCAACGCGATCAGGCTCACCAGTGCGACGGCGCCCCAGCCCAACCAGGCCCACAAGGTGGAAGCGGGTGAGGTGAACGACGTCGACCACACCGTATCGTCGTGATAGATGCCCATGCGCTGAACCTGGGGCGCATACCACTGACCGACGTAATCCCAGAGCAGTCGGCCCTGCGTCAGGGCGCGCTCTTCCAGCGTGAAAGGGCGATGGTGGTACTTGCTCTGCAGCACGTCATAACTCAGGGCGAACAACACCAGCGCCGCCAGCGTCCCTCCCGCAATCAGCGCCCAGGTAATCCGCTGCAACGGCACCAGCAGCTCGGCGTTGTCGTCCCTGCACTGGAACCACAGGGCCTCGATGAGCAGGATGACCGGCACCACAAGCAGCGCGTTCTCTTTCGCGAGTGCCCCCAGGGCAATAAACACCAGTGTCGGCAACAGCCAGAACAGTTGATAATCGCCACGCCTGATACGACTGCGCCAGTACAGGTAGGCGATCAACGCCAGCAGCATGAACAGCGTGGCCATCATGGCCATGCGCTGCACCACGTACAGCACCGTGCTGACCTGCAGCGGGTGCAGCAGCCAGACCGCGCCCAGCAACAGCGCGAGCCAGCGTGTCGCGGGAATCTGCCGGGCGCGAAACAACAGCGCAAACATCCACACCACCAGCGCGCCATTCAAACAGTGCAGCACGATGTTAACGCGCTTGTTGCCCACGGTACCGGCATCCAGGTACAGGCGCTCCAGCACGAAGGTGATCATGGTGACGGAGCGGCCAAAGGTTCCGGAGCGGTCACCGAAGACAAAATCCCAGGCGCGCTCGGGGTTATCCTGCAGTTCTACCAGTACCGCAACACTGGTGCGGTCATCAAGCAGTTCAGGGCCGTGAATCCCCGGCCACAGCACCCAGCTGGTCACCAGTAAAACGGCCACCAACAGCGCGGCAAAAAGTGCCCTACTACCCAGCGTTACAGGAGTGGCGCTGTTCATTCCGCCGGCACCTCTTCGAACAGCCGGCTGATTAGCAGCAGGTCTGTGCGCAGCGTGTCGCGCGCCATCCACTGACGTACCACATCGTAGCCAGCACCTTTGTCCTGGTTGCCGTGGTGCACGACCAGATGGGGAAACGCGCTCAGCTCGTCCGCTCGCAGGGCGCTGATGTTTTCCAGCGCCTGTTGCAACTGCGCTTTGTCGGCGTGGTCATCTGCGGCGAGCAGGCGATGCTGGTACAGGCGCAGGTCGGCGCGCCGGGGATGGAGAGCAATCAGTTCCGCCAACAGCTCAGCGACCTCTGTATTGTCCTGTGACTGCGGCGTGGACACGGCAAAGCGCGCCAGTGCCTCCAGCGCCGTCCTGTCGCTGGACTGCAGGCTGCGGCTTGACGCCCCATCCCGTATCGGCTGTAACCAGTCGGGGCGATCTGGCAGTTCGGTGAAAAAGTTGTTGTCGAGCTGGTACAACATGACCAGCGGCGAGAAAGCGCCCGGGTCCAACGCATGCATCTGCACAAAGTGCCCCCGCGCGGATACCAGAAACGCTGCCCGCTCCTCTTCCGAAAGCCCCAGTTCCTCGCGCCGCTCGAAGGCTTTGAAGAGCGCATTACCGTAGAAGAAATTTGCCCGTGGAGACTCTGGATGGTTGATCACCGTATGGCGCGCCAGCATCAGTTCATCCACCCAGAAACTGGCGCGCAGTGCCAGCAGCGCATTCAGTGCGAGCAGAAGGAATGCGGCCGCCGCACCCAGGCGCAACCAGTGGACGCGCGTGCTTGCATGGAACACCGCCACGGCGATCAGCAGGCAGACAACGGCCGACGGCAGGTAATTGCGATGTTCGTAGACCATTTCCAGGGGCCAGAAGGAGGATTCCATACTGTGCCCGATGAGATAGAAAAACAGCGCGAAAACGATCAGCGGCAAACGCCGCGTGAGGGCAAGGAAAAGCCCGGCAATGCCGGCCAGCACCCAGCCCAGTACTGCCATCAGTGTAGTGAACGGCTGCAGCAGTCCGCGGGAGACGGGAATGTCGTCGTGGTAGAACCCCAGATCGTAAAGATTGGGGAACAACGTCCAGCCCAGGTACTGCCACAACAGTCGCGATTGCGTGAGCAGGCGTTCGAACAGCGTGAACTCGCGGCGCGCATAGCGCGCGTCCAACAGGCCCGGATCCATCGCGAAGGCAAGCAACACCAGCATCGGTGGCAGCAGCAGGATGAACCAGCCCAGCCGACGCAGCGCAGGCCTTTCGCGCCCGGCCCATGCGCCGCGAAACAGAAACACTTCCACGGCCGCGACAAGCCAGGGCAGCAGAACGCCGTTTTCCTTCGACAGTATGCCCGCGGTGGATAACAACAGCAGCCAGAGTCCCGCGGCGATCACCTCGCCACTCGTTGCGCCGT
Organism: uncultured Halioglobus sp.; assembly: GCA_964351485.1. Classification (GTDB taxonomy): domain Bacteria; phylum Pseudomonadota; class Gammaproteobacteria; order Pseudomonadales; family Halieaceae; genus Marimicrobium. The sequence goes on along the minus strand of CAYGOX010000008.1, from coordinate 1,143 downwards.
TCTCCGCCCAGCGCAATCGATAGCGGGTAAACAGGTAAAGCCCGGCTGTGATAAACAGCGTGGACAGTTGCGCCATACGCTGCACGCTGTACAGCACGGTGGAGACATGCAGCGGATGCAGCAGCCACAGGCCAGCGGCCAACAGGGCCAGTTCCCGCCGGTGCACAAACAGCGCCGACGCTCGCAGTGCCGGTGTGCATAGCAATAAATAAAACCAGTGGTATAACAGCAGGCCAATCGACAGGTGCAGGCCCAGGTTGGTGGCCTTTAACACAAAGGATGACCACTCGCCGACCAGGGCATGATTGAGCGCAAACGTGAACGAGGCCAGCGGCCGGCGCAGCACACCCGACTCGTTGCTCAGCATCGCAACGCGCCAACTGTCGAAAACGCCTGGCTCTACGGCCAGGTAGGCGTTTTCCGTGATGTTGGGCAGGTCGTCGAAAAACAGCGGCCCATTGAGGGCAGGGAAATAGGCGAGCACACAACCGAGCAACCCGGCAACGACAATCAGGCGCCAGTTGCGCCCGCTTTTATCTGCCCCATCGCCCTGTAAAGCTGAGATCTTATTCACCCCGATCCAACTTGTGTGTCCCTGTAAAAAGAAAAAAGCCCGGTGAAGGTCACCGGGCTTTTGATGTTACCACGCTGTGGCGGATGAATTATCCGCGACAGTTGGCCGGGAGGTACTTGATGAGCAGGTCATCGGCAGTACCGGCTGCACCGGGCTTGCATACCCAGGTCATGCCCGCACGCGTGGTGTAACCTGACAGGTGGAAGTTATAGTTGGTGTCGGCACCGTAAGTACCTTCGACACAATCTCCACCCGCTACTACACAGGCCTTGATGCGCGCCACAAGACGGATACCTTCGTCACCCCTCTCACCCAGTTCCACCTCAAGGTGATCCAGGATCTCACTATCGTTGTTCGGGCGAGCATAGGTGTTCAGGCCATACGATTCGGCCGCGTCAGGGAACCTGCCGTTGGTAGCAACGTACTCAGCCACGGTGGTCTTCGCCTCTGCCATTGCCGCCATGGGCTCAGACAGTTTGGAGCGTACGATGTAGTCCTGGTAAGCCGGCAGCGCGATGGCAGCCAGAATACCGACGATCGCGATCACGATCATCAGTTCGATCAGGGTA
>CAYGOX010000007.1:25930-29561 GCA_964351485.1 uncultured Halioglobus sp. | reverse complement strand
GCAGGCCGGGAAAAACAGGACTATGAATTCGAAGGAGTTGAACAGCAAGGTGACTTCGCCCGTTGCGCACTCGCTTTATTATCGCATCACTGTGGCAGATTGGCCGCGAATTAACCACCAGAATCGGTGTCGAATATTAACTGGTTCACGTTCTGCCGCGACTGGCCGGGCACCCGTTACTCGCGGTAAATCCGCAGCATCTTGAATGGCTGGTGGGAAACCAGGGGCAACCGGTCAATGGTCAAAGTATCGCCGTATACCTTGGCCTGCCCGGACAGCTCCGAACCATTCCATGTCCACTTGACTACATCCCCGTCACGCAAGACGAAATTGCTCGCACGGCGCGGTGTCACGCTGACCGTAATCCGCCGGGGCTGGTCCGGGATATCCTTGCCCAGCCCGGTCCGGCGCTGGTACCTGATCGGGAAAATCAGCTCATCGTGCGTATCGACGATCCCCGCGTGATCCCAAAGTAAACCCATGTTGTAGTGGCCGCGAGGGAACCGGCGTGCATCGCGCCTGTTTGCCGCTGTCAGTGGGTAGTTGCCGGTGGACAGCGTAAAAGCCGGGTGCGCGCGATCCAGGGTGACGTCCTGCTGCGGCACTTCGAAGCTGGTCATGTCAGGAAGCCTGACGCCCGGCTCGGACGCATCGTGCCCGGCGCTGACCCAGGCAAAGGCACCACCTATACGGTGCTCCTCGACAAGATTGACAAACTCCAACTGGGTATTGCCCGTCGGACCGGCGCTGAACTGGTCGTTGGAGCTGAATACGTGCCGATAGTGCATGCCGCGAACCACCGGGTCGGTCTGTGCAACGAGGGCGAAGTCGACGCCGTCCCAGGTGGCGCGATGGCGTGCTGTGTCCGGAGGCTGCGACACATACTGCCCCGGTGACTTCTGCGCCACGCGCCGCGGCATCACAATACCGACGCGCCCGGTCGCGTACGCGACTCGCTCGCGCCAGGGTGCGGGGAGAATCATGGTCTGGACAACCGCACCGGCACCCCCCATCGAAGTACCGTCCAGGACAATACCTCTACGCCAGGTATCCAGTTGATAGCGATCGGTCACAAAAGCCAGGGCTGCGGCAATTCGGCGACCGGGGTAAGGTTTGCCGTCCGACCCGAACATCCACCATTCGCGCCAGCGCTGGTCGTAGGTTTCAGCGTCCTGCGCCCGCACCTCAATATCGCCGCGCTGGGAGGGTGCGAAGGCCCACAGGACCGAGCCCTTGCCTCCACCCGAACCGTGCATGTGGACCACGAGCCTTGGCTCGGCGGGCAACGGCTTGCGCACGCTGTACGCCCACTCATAGTCCGTTGCGTGAGGGTCGTAATACGCCTCGTCGGCAAGCTTCATGGTCCCACGGAAGAATGCCCAGTTGCCGCCCTCCTCGGTGGGCATCGCAGGGGCGTGTACGACCGACCGCCAGTTGTCGCGGGCATTCACGGTTGCCGGTTGCAACGCCAGCAACAACGCGCAGAGCATGACAGCAAACTGCATCGCAAAGGCTGGCCGTGGCATAGCTGAGACGAACAAACGCATGACTCGTTCCATCGTGCGACAGTGCGGTGGCGTCCGGGGTGCCACCGTTATGGACCGCAGATGATAGCAGTCGGACCCTGGCTGTGAAACTGCGCTCACCTGCCGGGGTCCGGCAACGGAGTGTCAGAAATATGAACTGCTTAACTTACCCTGCCCCGGGCGTGATGGTACATTACCGGCACATCGGGGAGTCGGAACGACTGCTATGCAACAAACCGGGCACAACGCGTCCGAACGTGAGTTTCAGCGTCACGGTCTGGTGGTTATGCACCATGGATTCGTCGACACCCACAGTCCCACGACCCGGGGTGCACACCCGACCATTGACCCTGCTCAGCGACTGGCCACGACACTGCCCACACGGGAAGTAGGCACCGACCACTACGTCGCAGCCTGCACCGGCGATCTTTTTGAGTTGAATAGTGGTGGTCACGTACTGGTGGCGGGCTCGCCCTACTTCGACGACCCGGCATTGCGCGACACGTCCAATACGCGGGGCCCCGCTGCCGCCGTGGCTGCCGCTTTCGAGCGCGACGGGGAGGCCGTGTTCGCTGCACTGAGGGGGGCTTTCTGCTGCGTCATCGTCGACACGGCAGGCTCGCGTCTACTGGCTGCCATTGACCGGCTGGGACAGCACAGCCTCTACTACCAGTACGAAGAGGGACAATTCACGCTAGGCACCAGCGCCGGCGCGGTCCTCGGGCCGAACGCCCAAAGCGCACCGCTGTCCAGCCAGGGCATTTACAACTACGTCTATTTTCATATGGTGCCCGGTCCCAACGCCGTCTTTACCGGCCTGGACAAACTACAGGCATCGCACTACCTGCGTCTCGAAAACAACCACCTCGATATAAAACCGTACTGGCTGCCACAGTTCACGGAAACGACACGGGGCAAATCATTCCGCTCGATGTGTGACGAGTTAAAACCGACGTTGCGCGATGCAGTACGCAATACGCTCCCGACGACCGGCAAGGTCGGTGCTTTCCTCAGTGGCGGCCTGGACAGCTCAACAGTCACTGGCATTCTGGCAGAACTGACCGAGGGGGAGGTACAGGCCTACTCGATCGGTTTTTCTGCCGAGGGCTACGACGAGATGCCATTCGCCAGGACGACTGCGAAGCACTTCGGCGTTAACCTGAACGAGTACTACGTTACCCCCCAGGATGTAGTTGACGCGCTACCACTGGTAGCGACCAGCTACGACGAACCCTTCGGTAACTCGTCGGCGCTGCCCGCGTATTTTTGCGCCCGCATGGCGGCGCAGGATGGTGTCGACACATTGCTGGCCGGCGACGGTGGCGACGAACTGTTCGCCGGGAATGAGCGGTACGACAAGCAGCGGGTTTTCGAGCACTACGCCAAAGTACCCACAGCGCTTAGACGCGGACTGCTGGAGCCCGTGATCGCACTGCTGCCGCGCTCACTGCCACTGGTTGGCAAGGCCAACAGCTATATTGACCAGGCCAACATGCCGCTGCCGGACCGCCTGCAAAGCTACAACTTCCTGCACCGGCATGCGGCCAATGAAATCTTCAGCGACGAGTTTGTCGCCCAGGTCCAGACCGAACTTCCCCTTGAAATTGCCAGGAACATCTACCACCGCCCCGAGCAGGCGTCGGACCTGTCGCGGATGCTGTACCTGGACTGGCAGATCACGCTGGCAGACAACGATATCCGCAAAGTCAGTCATATGTGCGCCCTGGCCGGTGTCGACGTCACCTACCCGATGCTCGACGACGCCCTGTTGATGTTCTCCAACACTGTACCTTCTCAGTGGAAACTCAAGCCCGGCGACCTTCGCCATTTCTACAAGGAGGCACTGACCGGCTGGCTGCCCCACGAGACCATTCATAAGTCGAAGCAAGGTTTCGGCCTGCCGTTTGGCGTCTGGATGCGGACCTACGCGCCGCTGCGGGAAATGGCCTACGACAACCTGCTGGCGCTGAAGAAGCGCGGTTTCATTCGACCGGAGTTCATCGACCGAACGATAGAAATGCACCAGAGCGAACACGCCGCCTACTACGGCGAACTCGTCTGGATCTTTACAGTTTTCGAACTCTGGATGTCCGCCCGCGGTGATG
>CAYGOX010000007.1:3885-25920 GCA_964351485.1 uncultured Halioglobus sp. | reverse complement strand
TCAGTCACAGAGGCCTGACACAAACGCCAGGGTATGGCGCGTCACCAACTCCCGCCAGCCCGACCGCGAGAAGGTGTGATCGGCCTCCGCAATCCTGGCGATACTGACACGGTCTTCTTCCAGCACCGATTGCCAACGGCTGTCAGAAGCGCTCAGCGCCTGAAATTCGCGCGCGGTTAAATCGTTTTCGCTAAGCAGTACCAGCGACGTCCCACGAAACTGATCCATCCCGGCCAGCATCGCCTCGACAAAGTGCCGGGACTGGTTGCCGTCGTCCGGAGAGGCATTACGGGTCAGTGCGCTGAAGGTATCACGCAGTGCCGGCCGCAGATCGACCTTGCCCGACAGCAGGCGCTTCCATGCACCGGCCTCTTTCAGCAGCGGGCGATAGTAGTGAGACAACCTGAAACGCGGGGAGTACTCGCCGCCGTGAACCCAGGGATTAGCCAGGACAAGGCCAGCTACATCGGGCAGTGAATGCGCATGAATCATCGCGGCAGACGCCGCATCGCACAAACCCCAGAGCACGACGCCGGAAGTCGCGGGCGCCTTGACTTTCAAGGCCACAAGGGCCGATTCAATATCGGCGCCAGTAGCATCGAAGGAAGCCCGCTCGCCCTCACTGTCGCCCATGCCGGCATAGTCGAAGCGAAAGGACGCGATACCCTGCGTGGCCAATGCGCGCGCCAGCAGCGTAAACTGACGATGGCTGCCGGCCCGGTACTGAGGGCCGCCCACGAGGAACAGGACGGCAACCGGCGCAGGGTGTTCGGGCAACGCGGCGATCCCCACCAGCCTGTCCTGACCGCGGGTAAAGACCACGCCCTCCTCGACATAGTTCACTGCAGCGTTTCCAGGCAGGACACCAGTGCAGCTTCCAGCTGCGGGTTGCGCCGCGCTTCCATTGTTCGCCAGAAGGGATCCCCCTTGACGACGGTGTGTGTCAACTCGACCCCTGCACCACTCCAGCCGTCCAGGACATGCCTGGCGGCAGAGGTCGCCTGGCCGGATGCGGCGATATCAACCCAGTCGACGGCACAGCCCGGGACAAGGTTCGCCAGTCGCAACCGGGACATCTCCAGCGCCAGATCAGGTGAGAGGGAATAGCCCCCTATTTCGAGCGTCTGACCCTCGCGCAGCGCACTCCACAAACGCTGCCGATCGAAGGCCTCGCCGCTGTTGAGCGCCGTTGCTGCACTTTCCAGTCGCAGGAACTGGTCGATCTGCTGTTCACCATTCAACACGGGTTGCCAGAGCACCAGACGAGCGACATCCGCGGAGCCAGCGGCCAGCTGCGCTGCGAGCAGACAACCGGCCCGCAGCCCCCAGAGCACGACGGGACCCGCGCAACGCTGCTGCAACGTCATCAGGGCGTGCTGCATATCCTCGAGCCATATCGACCAGGTAGCCTGGGAGAAATCGCCCGGCGCGTCACCGCAACCATACAGGTCGGGGAGCATCACAGCGTAGCCTGCCCCGGCGAGTTCACGCGCGGCGGCGGCCACGATATGCCGGGACATGTGCATTTCGTCTGCAAACGGCGCAAAGAACAGCACTGCGCCACGCGCATCGCCGGATGCAGGTTCAAGAAAGAGGTGAAAGAGAGGTCGGGCCGGGTGCTCGAGAAAATCAGCGCTGATACCGCATTTCTCGCCCGTCATGGTGTATCAGCCGAGCTTGGACTCCACGAAGCGGGTCAGACTGCCAACAGTGGCAAAGACTTCCGCATCGATTTCGTCATCGTCGACAACAACACCGTACTGCTCCTCGAGGCTCATCAGGATGCTGACCACGGACATGGAATCCATTTCCGGAATGGCGCCGAGAACCGGGGTATCGGGATCAGCGGCAATCGTTCCGGGTTCATCGCCCAGAGTGGTTTGCCAAATTGCGATAACGTCGGCCTGTATATCCATAGTCTCGGTGTCTAGCATGGTCAGGTTGTTCGATCATGGCATCGCCAGCATCCGGGGGACCTGCTGCGACCACGCAATGCTAACCCTGTGTGAATAGCTTAACAAGGACGAAATGTGATTGGGGTAGCATTCTGGCAACAGGTATTGCCTTCGCGCTGGCTCTGTCGGATATTCCCTGCCAACTTAGGCTTTCGTCTTCTGCATCCAACACACCCTGTCCACGCCATCGCCGGACCAACAAATCACACTGCAAACTATCAGCCTGCCGGCGGGAAAGCCCGACAACACGCTATGGCGCCTGTTTACCGAGGCAGAATTGGTCAATCCGCAGCTCGGGCTGGCCTGGCTGGAAAACCGGAGTGCACATGCGCTGGACCCTGGCGATGAGGCATGCATCCTGGTCGCGCGCCGGGCCGATGACGATCTCGTCGCGCTGCCCGTTGTCATCCGGCAACGCCGCGCACTGTCCCTGAGCACATTCTACACCTCACTGTACCAGCCGCTGGTCCAGTCCCCGGACGCCGAGTCACTGCTGACCTACCTGTTCCGCTACCTGGCCCGGGAAAAACGCTGCACACACCTTGAATTGATGCCGCTGGACCCGGTATCGGCGGAAACCGACCTGCTGCTCACGGCACAGGAGCGTGCAGGCTGGCGTGGTGTGCACAGCTATTTCTGCTTTGGCAACTGGATTCACGATGTGCGGGGACAGGACTATGATCGTTACCTCGCCTCGCGACCCACTCAGCTTCGCAACACCATCCGCCGTAAATCCCTGAAATTCGGCGATGACACCCCCGGGAAACTGCACCTGGTCACGGGCACCGACGGCCTTGAGGAGGCCATCGACCAATTCAACACGGTCTATTCGAACAGCTGGAAAGTCCCGGAGCCCTACCCGCAGTTCATTCCAGCGCTGGCGAGGCTGGCTGCGGCCAGGGGCTGGTTGCGACTGGGTATCGCTGTGTACAACACGATTCCTGTCGCGGCCCAGATCTGGCTGATTCACAACGATACCGCTTACATCTACAAACTGGCCTACGACGAAAACTACAAGAGCCTCTCACCTGGTACGGTACTGACAGCCTTTATGTTTGAACACGTAATTAACAATGATGACGTTGATTGCATCGACTACCTGACCGGCGACGACGTGTACAAGCGGGACTGGATGACGCAGCGCCGCGAGCGCCACGGGACAGCAGCGTTTAACACTGCCACCCTCGCCGGCCTGCGCGGATTAGTGGCCTATCGATTAAAACGCTTTCTGCGCGGACGCAAAGGTTAGCGGGATTCGCTCAGGGCTTGTCGAGCGACTGCACCCAGTTGAGGATGACTTCGTTAGCCGCCTGTCGATCGGCCGCTGTGGAAAACGTCTGGTCCGCCTCAGCCAGATCTACCCGATGGCAGCCGGGGCGGCTATAGACCTCTTTCCAGCCCGCTTCCTGGGCGATCAGTTCGTCAAACTCCTTGCTGACAATGCTCTGGCCGCTGAGCAGGAACAGTACGGGACCATCGAACTTGCGCAAACCCGCCAGCATCCTGTCAACAAAGGTCCCGCCTCCGCCATCACCTGCCGCACCACCGGATCGACCGAACAGGCTTCGCAGCTTGCCCAGGACGCGCGCCACGGCAGCGCGCGCGTAGTCGAGCAGGTTGTACTCCATACGCACAAGCTTGCGCCAGAAAGCCGGATCGCGCAGGCGGGCAAGATAATGTTGCTTGCGCACCGCGGCTTCAATCTGCGGCGTATAGACCCACGGGTTGGCGAGCACCAAGCTGTGGATGCGAGGGATTTTCCAGCCGTGAATCATCGCACCCGACGCCGCATCGCAGCCGCCCCAGATGACTACTTTCTCGAGCGCAGGGACCGCGGAAAAAAACGCTTCCACGGCCGCCTCAAGATCATCCGCGATATGTTCGAAACCGGCAAACTCGCCCTCCGAATCCCCCATTCCGCGATAATCGAAACGCAGCACCGGCACGCCCTGCGCGCTCAGGGCGCGGGCCATACTGACCATGCCGCGCCCGACACCGCCGCGAAACTGGGGGCCGCCGGCAATCAGCGTGATCACGCCGATAGACAACGGATTTTCCGGCGCGTGCACCATACCCATGAGTCGCGAGCCCTGACAATCGAAGACAATCGGCTCTTCCTGCACACTGCCCATACTCATAACGACAGTCCCGAGGTGATTTCCAGAAGCTGTGGAGCCTCATCTCGCTCATGTATCTGCCATATCTGCGGATCGCAGAAGGTGGCCATCTCTACTGTATTGCCCAACTGCCGCAACTGCTCCAGAGCCCGATTAGCGGCAACGCCCGGTTCCTTGCCAGCCTCCATGACATGCTCAAGCCAATGGACTGTGCCCTTGCAAATATCGCTCATCGCTCCCAGTTCAATGGCCTCCAGGTCATCCAGCAGTTTGCCACCGAGCGAGTACCCGGCCACTTCCACAACTTCACCCTCTGCGAGGCGCTGGCGGATTTCCTTGGTGGTCTCCGCAGGCAGTTCCCGGACCATCAGGGACGCGACTCGCTGGCGCAATATCTGGGTAACGTACAGTTTCGCGCCGGTGACGGGCTGCCAAAGCAGAATATTGTCGATATCTGAGGGATGCCGCCTGGCGTAATCCAGTGCCAGCAAACCACCCAGGCGCATTCCCCAGAGGTGCACCGGTAGTACTGACTGGCTGCGAACAAATGCCAGGGTCGCATCGAGATTGGCATACCAGTCGTCCAGACCCACATCGCGCAGTTCTCCGTCACTGTCACCGGTGCCCACGAAATCCACCAGGGTGACGGCATAGCCTGCCTTCGCAAAGCGCCGCGCCTGTTGGGCGACGAGCGAGCGGCAGCGATTCATTTCCTCACCGAAAGGAGGAACGTAGACCAGGTGTGCTTTGGCCGTGGACGCTGGCAGCACACGATGAATGAAATACCGTTGTCCGGGTGGACCGAGAAACTGCGGCGCGTAGGCGATGCTCTTGTCTGTCATGTAACGCTTTCTTCCTCCAGCCATTCCGGCGGGGCACAACCCTCAGGACGACTTGTGCAGGTGTACATCATCGCCCAGCACCCAACGGTCTTCTGGCAACCCGATGAATGCCAGTATCTCGCGCTGTCCCTGCCGGTCGTTCAGTGCCTCGACATCGAAAATACGAAATGCACCGGGATGCCGCTGCGCCAGCACTTCGGCCTCTTCATAGTACATATCCCAATAGCGGCCAATCGCCTCCACGCGCGAGCCCGCTTCGATATTCGGAAAACAGCTGTCCCACACCGGGTCCGGCTGCCACTGCGAGCCGTCGTGCACCTGCCAGTAGTTATAGGCGGTATGAAAAGGCGTTCGGGTGACCAGCGCCCTGAGTTTATCGCCCAACCACAGGGAGGGCCAACGGTTGATCGCGGTTTTCTTGAGCCAGCTCGCCACAGTCTGCTCGCGATCCCGTTTGATACAGACAAACCTGCAACCGGGTTCCACGGCGAGAATGTCGTCGACGTAGTGCAGATAATAAAAGGCTATATCGCCAAGCAGGTTGAGTTCGCCAAGGGCTTGCAGACGCTGGTAGGTTGCCACCGAGGCCGGACGCGAATAGTCGATCGCCAATGCGTTGCGCTCACCGCCGCGCAGCAATTGGACAAACTCTCGTACCGCGTTTCTCGCCGGCTGCGGATTGCCACTGAACACCGAACCGGCAGGATTCATTTCGTGGAAGCACAGCCCACCGTGCTGACGGTCGAGCAACGAGGTCAGCGACGCGGTTCCCGAACGACCTGACCCCAAACCGATAACGATGTGCTTTCCCGGTGGCAGTGCGCTTTCTGTCATGGGCTGGTTTCCTAGGGCGCGGGACGCATGGCCATGAAGGCTTTGAGATGATCCACCGCCGTGGCGATGCGGTCAAAGCAGTGTTCATAGGCTGCGCGGGGGTTACCGTAGGGATCATCTATCGGGACAGGCCAATTCTCGTCCCCGGTGTGTCCCCCGAGCAGATAGGTTTTTGCCGCCACCGCCGGGTCCATCGAAACAACGGCGTCATGGTGACGCTGCTCCATCACGAAAATAACATCGGCGCGGTGCAGTGCGTCGATGGTCACTGTTTCAGAGCGGGAATCATCCAGGCGAACTCCGCGCTCGCGCGCCACCTCAACCATGACCGGATCCGCCGGCCGCCCCGCTTCGGGATGAAACCCCGCCGATTGAACAGCAATACCCGAGTCCTCGGCATAGCCGCGCACCAACGCGTCGGCCAGGGCACTTCGATTGATGTTTCCGTAACACAGAAACAGCAGGTTTTTTGCAGATGTCACTGCCTGGCGAACCTCGCCGCGACGCCAGGCCCGACGCTGAGCGGCATGGAAACGCCGCTCGCCAATAATGCCTCCTGCGCGAGCCGCATAGCTGCGCACTATCCGCCCGATATCCACAAGGCCTGGCAACGGGTCGGCCAGCTTCTGCACGTCCAGCCGATGACGCGGTGAGAAAAAACGGCCCAGATCTCTCAGCAATTCCCGGGTCGTTGGGAAGTTCACCAGGCGGGGGTTGGCATCCCTGCGCAGCACGGCCTCGTACCAACCCAAATCACGCGACACCAGGCGACAATAGATTCCGTCGCGGTATGGCGCACAGGGAACGGGCTCACCTGTCATTTCCAGATCCAGCAACATCGCGGGAAAATCCGCACCGGCGGCATCGGCAAGTGGCAACGACCCCCAGAAACGGCCATTGATTTCCATAAGACAAAACGCACCGCTGTGCCGGTCGCGCTTGAACTCGACCATGGCAACACCTGTCCAGCGCAGCGCCGCAATGAGTTTTTTCGACGCGTCCAGCAGCTCGGGTTGTACGGGCTGGCTCTGTCTCAGGCTGCTACCACCACCCGTCAGGGGAACCTCGTGCAACCTCAGGTGCTGGAATGCGTAAAATACTTCGCCTTCGTGAGCGATCAGTTCAATCCCCACGCCCTCACCGGTAAACAGCTCCTGAAGCAGCACCTGGCCATAGCGCAACGCATGAGTACAACCGGCGCGCAGTTCACCGGCATCAAACGCATAACTGACCTGCAACTGGCTGGCACCTGTCTTCCCGGAACCGATTGAGCGCGAGGGCTTCAATACAACGGGGTAACGAGTATGCGCTACAAGCTCATCGAGTTCCTTCGGGCGCGAGACCAGCGTACTTCCGGGCACCGGTACCCCCAGGGACTCAGCCAGCGCCATCGTGCGCGCCTTGTCGAGTACGATGTCCAGGCTGTCCTGGTCCGGCATCGCCACACGCAGCGCCCCAAGCTCCTCTCGCCGTGTCGACAGCGGCACCAGTGTGCGTTCCGTCACAGGGATGACGAGGTCGTAGGCGTGTTCTGTAGTGTGCCTGGCAAGCCAGGCGACAAAATCATCAGTCGCCACCAACGGATTGGGATACGACCATGTTTTATCGACGGACCGTGAATAACTGGCGAGCGGTCGCTCTGTGTGCGAACCCACATCCACATGCGCACCGTGGCGCGCCAGGGACCGGGAAATCGTCAGCGCCGGTACCATGTCCGCGTCCAGCACCAGGACCCTGTACCCGGACCGGGGCTTCACGTGGGCATTTCCCACAGGACCATTACCGGCGGCCCATAAGCCGCAGCGTGACGTGCAGCATCTCTTCAGTCTGTTTGCGGAAGAACAACCACAGACACAGTGCATACACGATCGCGCCAAGCGGAATCTTGTACAGCGCGAGAATACCCTCGACCTGCTCGAAGCGCGTGTCCACCAGGAAAATGGCCAGACACATTATGAGGGACACGATCAGGGCCGGAGTGAATGCCCCGATAAAGCGCACAGGCGACAGGCTGAGCAGGCGTCCACCGCGGATAACGGCCAGCCCGAAGACACACAGCGACGCCAGACTCCAGGCCATCGCCACACCCTCAAGACCATACGGCAGGAGCACGAATATGCCGACGGTGAGAACTACGAACGTTGCCAGCGCGTTGGTCATGTTGATGCGCGCCCCACCGGCCGCCAGCATGGCCGGGGAGATCACGTAAGCGAGAATGCGGAAAGGTACGCTGACAACCAGGATGGCAAAGATCGTCGCGATCTGGACCCACTCCGCGCCGAGGACCACACCGATCACGTCCTCCCCCACCATGGCGACGCCGAAGAACACCGGAAAGATCAACAGGCTGGCAAAGCGCAGGGTGGTGACAAGGTAGTCATTGCTATCACCCTGCAGCGCATTCATCCTGGCAAAGGTCGGGAACGCCACCACGTTGAACAGCGGGACGGTTTTGGTCATCAACATCGTCGAGAGCTGGATGGCCACGCCGTAGAAGCCAACTTCCGCAATCTCGAAAAACTTGCCGACCAGGACGATGTCGACCCGGTTATACGCAACAAACAGTACCTCGGACAGAGCCACGAACGCCCCGAACTTGAATAACTCCTCCGTTCCCTTCAGCGAGAAAAGCGGCAACTTCGGATACTCGATGATGCGATTGAAAAAGATGCAGTTGAACGAAAAGGTAAACAGGACGGCAGCAACCAGGGCCCAATATCCATATCCCAGGTACGCCAGGGTCAAGCTAAGACATGATCCCAGGACATCGGACACAAAGGTAATCTTCGAGGTTTTCTTGTGCTCGAGATTCCGCGCCACCAGGGATGAGGGTACCGAAGTCCAGGGAATAATCAGGTAGGTAACAGCCAGCACCTTTAAAACGAGTTCCAGATCGTCGTTTTCGTAGAAGGCCGCCGCGTAGGGCGCAATGGTGAACTGCAGCAGGAACAACATGCCGTTGATGGTGACCAGAAGTCCGAGCGTTTTCTGGATCAACGGCCCGGTCAGGTTTTCGACCTTCATCAGGCCCTGGCTCAACCCGACCGTGGAGAACAGGACAAGAAACGTGCGGAATACCTCCGCCAGGCTGATCACCCCATAGTCTTCCGGTGCAAGGAACCGGATCACGAAAATCGTCGAGAGCCAGCTGACCATCTGCCCGAGGAATCGAAGCGCCGCGACCCAGCGAAATGCCGACATCGCCCGGTTAACTAAGCTCGTATGATCTGCGCTCTCAGTAGACATCTGGTGTTCGCTGGTAAACCTCAAGAGTGCCCACGATGCGGGGCTGGCTTGCGCGCCAGACCGCCCTGTTATTCTACCGGGTCTTATAACCGCCTGTGGGTTTTACGCCCCGCTATTTATGCCAGCAATTGTACCAGCTTGATACTCGTTTCTCTGCAAATTGTGAGCATGATCGCAGGTATTTGCCGACATTTTCGCAAAATCTACGGGCATGTTATGTGTGCAGACTTTACAATGGGCCATTGCCCTGAAACGCTGACGCTCGACCTCCTGGACCATGACAACGACCCCGTTTTTTTCAATCATTCTGGCGACGCGCGACCGTCCCAAAATGTTCCTCACCGCACTGCATTCGATCGCTGACCAGACGTTCGACAACAAGGAAGTGATCGTCGTGGTCGACGGGTCCTCGGACGCCAACATGGCGCAGTACCGACGGATTGAACAGCAGCGGCCCGACATCACTTTTCACTACCTTACTCACCGGGAAAACGGGCACGGACAGAGCTATTCGGTGAATTACGGCGCGAGCAAGTCCAGCGGACAATACCTGTGCTGTCTTGACGATGACGACGAGTGGACAGACCTTACCTATCTCGAAACCCTGCACGCGAGTATTACGGCCTGCCCCGATACCGTGGACGTTCACTACAGCCACCAGAAAGCCATGTTCGCCGACGGCCGCCCCCAGACCGAACTGGTCTGGCTCGAAGACCTGATACCCCAGGCCAGCAAGCACCCGGAGGTCGCGCCAGGCGCACACCGGGTAGACCGCGATTTCCTGCTGCGCAGCCAGGGGTTCGGGCACCTGAACTGCAGTGTCATCCGCCGCGAATTTTTCAATGCGATAAACGGCATGGACGAAAGCATCCGTTATGAAAACGACCGGGAGTTCTACCTGCGCTCGATCGATCAGGCGCAGGTGATATTGTTCAGCACACGCTACATATCGCTGCATCACATTCCCGACACCTCGCGTAAGGACAACATGTCGACGATGGCATCCAATATCGAAAAAAAGCTCTACCAGCTGCGCGTCTACGACAAGGGCATCGCGCTGGGCAAGAGCAGGGCCATTGTGGATTTTTGCCGACAGGCCAAGACCTATGAACTCAAACACCTGACCGGGATTCTCGCCGGCAACGGAAATCTCGTCAGTGCCGCACAGTACGCCCGGGAGGCACTTGGCTGTGGGTTCAACCTGCGCTGGCTGGCCTACACGCTGCAACTGAGTGTCCGCGCCTGGTTCAGTCCCGGCACCGGGCAACAGGAAAGCTGAGCAGTTCGATGAACCTGGCGCCCTACCTGCGACGACCTTCCGTGGTTGCCGCTATCGTCAAGCCAACACAACACCTGTTTTTCCTTAGCCACATGCGCGCCTACAGCAGCCTGTTCGGTCACATTCTCGGGTCTCACCCCCAGATATGCGGCTACTATGAAATGCACATCGGCTACCACAGCTGGAAGAGTCTGATCCGCCAGAAGCTGGTTTTTTTCCGCGAGGAAAACCCGAAAACGGGCATGCGCTACATGTTTGACAAGGTGCTGCACGACGACCACTACGTGGCGCCCGCACTGCTGGATAGCCCCAGGACAAAAACCGTGTTTGCGTTGAGAGATCCGTCCAGGGCCATTCCCAGCATCATCGCACTGTACGAGAAAGAAGACCCTGGCCACGAATTCACCGACCCGGCCTTTGCTACCGACTACTATATCGGCCGGGCCAGATCACTGGCGGCAATGGCTCGCGGCATGCACCGTGACTACTGCTATATTGATGCCGAGGCGATCACGGCAAATACGGATGCCTGCCTGGCGATGCTCACTGACTGGTTGAACCTTGGCTCTCCGCTGGACTCCAACTACACAGTGCAACCGAAGACCTCAAGGGGCAAATACGGGGATACATCCGACAGGTTGAGATCAGGCAGTATCGACCACGACGCCACCAAAGAGCCGGCGCGTCCACTGCCGGACAACCTGTTGCACAGGGCGCACACAGCGTATCGCGAGTGTCGGGAGACACTGGCGCAATACAGCGCCAGGCAGTGCCTGGCCGAATGACAGGATAAAAACGCGGAGAAAGGACCAATTCGGGAACATACCCAGACCGGAGCGACGACCAGCAATACCACTCCAGGCGTATTTTCCTGTATATTTTCTGCACAGAGGGCCGTAAACATGCACAAGAGTACCAACCCGGCACAATCCACCGTCAGACAATGGTTCGCTGTTGTCGGGCTCTGCGTGGCCGGTATTCTGGCTCCGGGCGCCTCCGCTGCACCCTGGGTCGGCCAGGATTTCCAGGGTAACGATTGCGAGGGTTTCCAGGGCACCGCGGGCACTCATGACTACCTGCACCGCTACCGCCCCCGTGTCGCCGGTTTCCTGGCTTTGACGGAAGAGCATCACTTCAACGAAGACGTGGAAGCACTCCGCAAGGGTATGACAACAGAGCCAATGGGCGACATCGACTTCGTATTGCGCTCCTTTCCCAACCATCATCGCGCCCTGTACAGCGCCATGCAGTACCGCCTGAAGCACCCGCGCTGGCCGAAAAACGCCAAATGGCAAAAAGCCGAGTGCTACTACCACCGCGCGGTCAACTTCAGCCCACGCGATCTCACGGTACGCTCCCAGTTTGCGATACTGCAGTACAAATTCAAGAAGTATGAAGACGCGCTGGAGTCCTACCGCGCGGCGGACAAACTGAACCCGGATGACCCCCTGCTGCTATACAACATGGGCTTAACGCTGGTAAAACTGAAAAAATTCCAGGAAGCGAAGGTCGTGGCAGACCGCGTATATGCCATGAATTTCCCGCTGCCGGGTCTTCGCAATAAACTGGTCACGGCCGGATACTGGGAAGACGAGACCACGCCGGATTCTCTTGAGGACAAGGCCGAGAAGCGTCTGAAAGAGATGGAGGCGGAAGCGCAGGCGAAAGACGAACAGTCCGTTAGCAGCACGGCCGGACAGGCGCCTGCCAAAGCAACCGATTCCTGACGCGCGATCAGGCCGCGTCAGCCGCGATGAGCGGATCGACCTTCCTGTAGTTCAGCAATAACCGCAATGCGAACTTTGCTTCCTGCGCGTCCCAGGGCGTAAAACGCGGTAACTGCAGCGTATCACTCTCGCACGTTGCAGCCCCCCAGTGCGTCGATAGCGCAATATCAAACCCCTCCTCCGCCACCAGTTCACGGTGCGAAGCAGCATAGTCGACACCTGGAGCACCATTCGGATAGGCAAATTGCGCCACCGGCTTTTGTAATGTGTTCTCCAGAAATTGCCGGCTTTGACGAATTTCTGTACGGGCAGTTTCCAGATCCACGCTGCTCAGGATCGGATGGGTGACAGTATGTGCGCCTATCGTGACCAGTTCTCCGGAGAGTTCCCGCAACTGTGTGGTGGTGAGCATGAGATCATCCGGTAACGCGCCCACTCGTTGCTCGACGGCAGCTACGAGTGCCGCACGCTCCGCCGGATCGCGGTGCTTGATCGCCCGGATCACCGCCTCCGCCGAGGCCAGGCGCTCCGCCTCAGAATCCAGCGAAAAAGCCTCGAGGCCCACATCGCGCAAATCCAGGACATCGCCGGTGGCAATGCGCAGGGCTTCCCTCACACTGTCGTTCCACATGCGTCCACCGTCGAGAAACCCGGTGCTGATGAAAATGCTGGCGGGAATACCGTAACGCTCCAACACCGGGCGAGCGCACAACAGGTTGTCAGCATAGCCATCGTCGAAGGTCACGCAGACGGATCGTTCCGGCAGCGCTCCCTCGGCCATACGGGACACGGCCTCTTTCAGCGACAGGGGATTGAAGTGTTTTCGCAGCAGACGCATCTGCCAGTCGAACCGCTGTACCGTGGGCTCATCGGGCCGCATCGGGTCATAGGCGGGCAGTACCCGGTGGAATATCAGGATGGTCAAACGCTGCCGGCCACGAGTGCCCAGCAGTAGCGGTCCCAGGCGGGCCGCAGTGCCGATCAGCAGACTCATGTACGATTGGGCGCACGTCGGCGCCGCCCATACCCCACGCGCGGTGGCAAACGCTGGACGGACTTCTTCTTCACGATTTCACCGCCCTGGAGCTGCTCGGTGAGATTGGTCAGTACCATCGTGATTGCCATGATATGCCAGGCCAGGTCGAAGTACGCCAGACTCAGGAAAGCGCCACCCGACAGGAATGCGACCATACTGATCTGTAGCATTCGCGCCAGCAAATTGTGGTCGGCATGCTCCGGATTGCCCTCCGTTACCCGGATGACACGCGCTAGCTGGCGCCATATCAGAAACAGAATCGCCAGAAACATGATCAAGCCAGGCCATCCGCCGTCATTGAGCACCGCAAAGTAGATACTATGTGCAACGAATGCCTTGGTAGCGCCCGGCGCGTACTTGGCATAGTTTTCCAGCGACCAGGAATTGAAGCCGCCTCCCGTGATTCGATCATTGGCAATACCGATACTGTATTCCCAGGCCCTCAGGCGCTCCATGGCAGAGGAGTCCTGACGATACTCGCTGATCGTCGCCATACGGTCATGCCAACTCTGGGGCATAAACGCATAGCCGAAAATCGCCAGTACGATAAACAGCGCACCCGTCAGCATCTTGGTTTTCGACTTGAGCCAGTAGAAACCGCCCACCGCCGCAATAGCGAGCAGTGCCCCACGTGACTGGGAGCCGACAACAGATACCAGGCTGAAGAAAATGCAGTACGGCATGATCGTCTTCACGAGCTTGTGTGGCGGAAAACGATACATGTAGACCATCAATGGCACGATCATCAGGACCGCAACCGCCAGCGCATTGTTTTCCTGGATATCACTGCCGGCCGGACCAAACACATGGAACCCACCGCCGGTAAAAATGGTGAAGATACCGCCTTTTACACTGTAGAAACCGACGGAGAAAACGATCACCCAGATAAGCTGATTCACCCGCTCCATACTTGTCATCAGTAGCATGGTCACCAGGGTGATGAGCTGGATCTTGACAATCTTGTCGAGCTGTTCAAACGCCAGGTCCGGATAGATCGCCATAAACGTACAGACCACCAGCCAGGCGAGCCAGGCTGCCCACAGCACCACCAGCGAGTTGGAGGGAAGCACCTTTTTCTCGCTGTTGATGAACAGCGATATCAGCAGGGTAATGGCGACGATCTGGGCAAACGGCATATCGTAGGCAAAACCCCACGCGAGCCGGTGTGGATTCATGTAACTCAGCCACGACCACACCAGCACGCCAAAGTAGGCGAAGCGCAGAATGTACGGCAAGGTGGCAAACACCAAGACTGTAATCAGAATATCGCGCATAACCTGATGCTCTTCATGCTCCGTTCCATTGCCTCGTCAACCGGCCAGCCTGCTGACAACATAGCGGAACTTGCCCGAGGCCTCCCGTTCAATTTTACCGAGGTATTCGAATTTGACTACCAGTGACTCGCCCAGGCGGCGGCGAAACTGGTCGGTTATCGTCCGCTCCAGTGCGTCGCGATCAGCAGCGCCGGTGACCAACTGGACAGTGACCTCGGTGAGTGAGTCCTGGATAATTTTGAACTGATCGAGTTCCTCCATTTCGCGCAGCACATAGATCAGCGCCAGCCCGTGCAGCACCGTACCATCCGCCGCACGAATAAAATCCGTTGTCCGGCCGTCAATCTCCGCCAACAGCGGCAGACCCCGGCCACAGCGACAGCGCTCCTTACTCAGGCTGCCCACGTCTCCGGTCGGGTAGCGCACAAAGGGGAAATCCCCGGTGCACAAATGCGTGATAACGATTTCACCCCGTTCACCCGCCGGTAGCACCTCACCCTGGTCATTCACTATTTCCACCACGATGTCTTCGGCGGTGATGTGCATACCACCCTCGGGACATTCGTGGGGAATAAAGCCGGCATCACGCCCGCCGTACCCGTTGGCAACGGGGCATCCGAAGGCTGTCTCAATTGCAGCTCGCTGATGGTCATAGAGACGCTCAGATGTCACGAACACCACTTTCACACCGAGGTCATCGACCCGGTAGCCATTCGTGGTCAGGTACTCGGACATAAGTGCCAGCGAGGACGGATAGCCGAAGATCATGCGAGGACGCACCGCGCGTATGCGCTGGGTGAACTGCAGCATATTGGCATTCGACATCTCAAAGGCTGAGAGCAGATGGGTGCGCAGCAGTTTGTCGCGAGCCAGCCGAACCCTGTCCTGCGAACCCAATTCAATAGGAGAACCCCAGACCACGATTTCCGGATCGCCGATGTCCACCCCCCACCAGCGGGTCGCTCGCCATTTGGCTGCCACGTCATGACTTACGCGCTCTTTCCCCCGGTAAAAAACCAGCGGTTCGCCACTGGATCCACCGGTGCTGAACCGCTCCAGCGGCCCAGCGTTCTCGGCAGTCATGGCCTGCATATTCGCGCGGATTTCGGGCTTGCCGGTTAACGGCAGCCGTTGCAGGTCCGCCGTAGAGGTAACGCTGGAGGGATCAAAATCCAGATCCTTGAACATCTGCCGGTAGTACGGCACATCGGTACCGATTCGCTGCAGAAACTGTTGCAGACGCTGCAACTGTAACCGGGCGATGGCTTCGGGCGATTCCCACTGCGATTTTTCCATAGCGCGCATCGCAGCCACTGACGTGTGGCGCTTCAAGCGCTCATGTAGCGGGAACACAACGGACGACACCGCGCGGGTATACAGGCTCATGCTACCGCTCCGAATTGCCGGTACAGCGACAGCCACTGCGGTTTGACATGCTCCCAGGCGTATCGGGAAACCTCTGCCCTGCCCGCCTCGCTAAGCCGGGTCCGCAGTGCAGGATCGCGGTATACACGCACCATTGCCGCCGCCATCTCCGCGACCTCGTCGGGCCTGACCAGCACGGCGGTTTCACCGTCGCGGACGATATACGGTACACCGCCGACATCGGTCGAAATGATCGGCAGGCCGCAGGCAAGCGCCTCGAGAACCGAGTTGGGCATGTTATCCACCCGGGTCGGATTCAGCGCCGCATCAGCGCTCTGGTAAAGCGCCACGATTTGCTCACGGTCCAGCCTGCCGCAGAAGGTGACGGCATCCTGCAACTGGAGCGTAGCGGCCAGCGCCTCCAGCTCCGCCTGCAGCGGACCACTACCTGCAATCACCAACCGCATCTCGGGAACTTCTGCACGCGCTACCGCCAGTGCCCTGATCGCAACATCCAGGCCATAAATCTGCTCCAGGTTGCGCGTAATCACGATAGTAAAGTCCTGCGTCCCGGAGGCACGCTCCGCCACCGGCCTGAACAGCTCGAGATCGATAATGTTGGGAATGACCGCGCTGCGCATACCGAAGCGGGAAAAAACCTCTTCCAGAAAACCCGATGGCACGACCAGCGCCGCGGCTCGCGCCATCGACGGTCGCACCCAGCGCGCCGATTTGCGCAGGTAGGTTTCGGCTTCACCTCCGCGATAATTGACGATAACCGGCGTACGCCTGCACCAACCCGCCCACAGCACGGGCGCAGCAAACAGTTGCCAGGACCACCCGGAATTTGCCATCACGTGAACAACCTGCACATCACCGCACAATCGCCAGACGCGGTACAGGTAAGGCAGCAGTCGAAAAAGCGCGCGTACGCCGCGCAGCCGACCGGCCCAGGCGGGTTTATAAGGCGCATTGGTCTGTACCAGCTGCACCTCCTCGCCCGCTTCTTCCAGCAAACGCGCCAGCTGCAGGGTTTGCATGGCCATACCACCACTGGGCGGAGGCAACGGACCCACTAGGCCAATGCGCATCGGCCTATCCCACCGTGAACTCGTCGGCGGCAGTTGCGGCCTGGAACATCATCAGGGACCACAGCGGTGCGCTGTGCTCACGCAGGCCGGACTGGTGCTCAGATATCAGTTTCTCGAGATAGGCCTGGTTGAAAAGCCCCGTCTCGGCGAGTCCGCCCTCGAGCAGTGATGTGCGCAACCGGTCGCGCAACGGCCCGCGAAACCACTTGCCCAGGGGTACACCGAACCCCATTTTCGGTCGGTAAAGGACGTCGTGAGGCAGGTGAGGCTCCATGGCTTTCTTGAGGATGTATTTACCCTCCTGCCCGCGCAGCTTGTCGCTGACCGGCAAGCCCGACATCCATTCAACAAACCTGTGATCCAGCAGGGGTACGCGAACTTCCAGGGAATGCGCCATGCTCGCCCGATCGACCTTGGTGAGAATATCGCCGACCAGGTAGGTTTTCATGTCGATGTACTGAATAAGCGAGAGTGGGTCGTCTGTCGGGCTGCGCGATGCGTGGTAGTTGAAGGTTTCAACTGCCCGATAGCCCTGGAGTTCAGACTTCAACGCATCGCTGAACATGGCATCGCGCTGCGCCTGGGAAGAAATCGACACTGAGTGCAGGTAGGCCTCGACCGAGTTGCGCGCAAGAGATTCAAACGTTGTCTTGGCGCGGAACACGCGAGGCGCCCAGTCCAGCTTTGGATACAGGCGGCCGAGGGCTCCAAAGACCGGCTTGCGAATACCCAGGGGCAATGCGCCGCGCAGACGCTCCTCGTTCATGTGCCAACGATAGCGCCGGTAACCGGCGAGGTTCTCATCGCCGCCGTCACCGGACAACGCCACTGTTACCCGCTCACGCGCCAACTGGCAGACGCGGTAGGTCGGAATAGCGGAACTGTCTGCATAGGGCTCATCGTAGAGCGAGGCAAGCGTGTCCAGCAGGTCGAAGTCGTCACTTTGAACGATGCGCTCAAAGTGGTTGGTCTTGTAGCGCTGGGCCACCTGCCGGGCGAAGTCGGTCTCATTGAACTGGGGAACGTCGAAGCCAATCGCGCAGGTATTGACCGGGTCGTCCTGGAGCTGCGCCATGGCTGCTACCACCGCGCTGGAATCGACACCACCGGAAAGAAACGCACCCAGCGGCACCTCGGCGACCAGGCGGATATCGACCGCTTCCAGCAGCCGGCGGAAGAGCTCTTGCTGGAGCTCCTCGTCAGTACCACGCTCGACAGGCGCAAACGGAATGTCCCAGTACTGGCGTTGCTGCGGCATCGGCTTGCCGCGCTCCAGCAACAGTGTGTGACCCGGGTTCAGCTTGTAGACATCCCGGTAGATTGTCCGGGGCTCGGGCACGTACCCGAGCGTGAAGTAATCCTCCACTGCCGCGGGATCGAGCTTTCGCTGCAGTGATGGGTGTGCCTTGAGAATTTTCAGCTCCGAACCGAAGACCACGGTCTGTCCATCAACCACGGTGTAGAACAGCGGTTTGATACCAAGCCGGTCCCGCGCCAGAAACAGGCTCTGCCGGCCCTTGTCGTACAGCGCAAACGCGAACATGCCACGAAAACGTTCTACGCAGGCCTCGCCCCAGGCCTGCCATGCGTACAGGATGACTTCGGTATCACACCGGGTCCGGAAGACGTAGCCAAGTGCCTTCAGTTCTTCTGTCAGCTCCGGGAAGTTATAAATCTCGCCGTTGTAGACTACGCAGACCTGACCGTCAGCGCTGTGCATGGGCTGCTGTCCGGTGGAAATGTCGATGATCGAGAGGCGACGATGCGCCAGCGCCACGCCCGGCTCGTAATATTCATCGCCGTCGTCCGGACCGCGGTGAAACTGTGTCTGATTCATTGCGCGCACCAGCTCACGGTTAAATTCCGTGTGCCCGCTCAAATCAAATAATCCTGCTACACCGCACATAGCCGTATCAATCCACCCATAAAACCGTGACGCGCATCAGCGCTCCGGGTTACTTTGCCAACAACCTGTCGTACACCGACAGGTAAGCCTGTACCGTCCTGTCCCAATCGAACCGCTCTAGCGCACCTTCTCGCGCGCGTCCGCCAAGATCACGCCGCTGCCCGGCATCGGGGACAAGCGCTGCCAACGCCTCACCCAGTGCGCGGTAATCGCCCACCGGAAAAAGACCGCCGTTGACGCCCTCTTCCACCAGCTCCACGTTGCCACCCGAAGCGGTGGCCAGGACCGGCAAGCCACTGGCCATAGCCTCGAGAATCGTATTGGAGATTCCCTCGGCCAGCGAGGGCAGCACAAAAATATCCAGCGCGCCCAACAGTTGTGGTACGTCATCGCGATCACCCGCAAACCACACCTGCTCATCCAACCCCAGTTCCGAGCACTGCGCGGCCAGGGACTCTCGCAAGGGGCCGTCACCCACCACGACGAGCCCGATCCGGCGAGCGATGTCCGAGTGCTCGGCACGCAACCAGTCCAGCGTTCGGAGCAACAACTGCTGATCCTTGACCGGCGTCAGTCGGCCCACCGTCCCAACAAGTACGATATCACCACGGTTCTGCCAGCGCTCCGGCAATAATGCCAAGGGTTTCACAGTTCCCGGCGTGAAGCGGAAAAAATCGACCCCGTTGTAGATCTGGGTCACACGTTGCGATGGCACCCTCACCTGCTCGACCAGCCAGCTCTCCAGATCGCGACTGACGGCAATATAGTGATCGACCAGAAACCGCATCACCCGGCGGAACGCCAGGTATTTCCAGTTCGACCCGTCCAGATCCGTGATCTCACGACCGTGCTCACCGTGCACCCTGCGCACGCCCAACAGCCCCAGCGTACACAGCTGGGCTTCAAGCGCCGCGAGATTCCGGCTGTGGACGATGGCGGGCCGCAGTTCGCGGAGCAATCGCCACAGGCGGCGGTAGCAGGCCCAGTCGTGCCCTTCACGCTTGTGCAGTTCGATAACCCTGACGTCGGGAGCGGTGATGCGGGCGGCGAACTCATCTGCCTGAGTCAGGCAGATAATCACGTGACGATAGCGATCAACCGGGCAGCGGTTGATGATATTCACCAGGCCGTTTTCCAGCCCACCCGTCGACAGAGAGTAGATGATATGCGCGACCAGCGGACGTTCGGCCATCAGGACTCAGGCTGCGCCGCCCGCCTCAGTGCCTGCATCAGGGGCTCGCGGTAGAGCGCGAGAAATGCTTCCATCGCGGCGCGCGATTCGGCCGCATCCTCAGTATCAGCCGTGGCCAGGATGACGCGGTAGGTCCCGCGCTCACCAATACCGAGGAACGCCAGTGCCTGCTGAATCTTGGCGCGGTAGGCGCTAGAGGTGAAGAATCCGCCCACGTCATACCAGGACCAGATTCGCAGCCCGTCGTCCACGCCGACCACGGTCGCCTCATCCACGACGAACGGTTCGGCGCCGGCGGCCACTGTATACTGCTGACGCATGGCAACCCGTGAGCCGCTGCGCCACTCGGCAAACAGGGTGCTGCTGCCAAGTACATCATTGGACCACGGCTCCCCGGTGTCGTACTGGACGATAAGTCCTACCTCAACAGCGCCGTCATGGTAGTACCGTGCAATCTCTGCACCTCCCACTCCCGGCGGTTGCCAGTACCACGGCGAGAGATTCCGAATTTGCCAGCCCGGCAGCGGGCCTGGCAGTACAAGTTCGGTACGCTCGCTCAACACCGGATCGGATTCCGAGTTGTAGGCAAAGCCCGGGGCAAGGTAAGCCAGGGCGACAACCAGCAGCACGGTCAGCGGTAAAGCTGTCGATGCCACCGTAGACGAGGCGCTCGCACTGACCGGCTCCAGCGGCGGAGGCGGAGCCTCGTCTTCGCGGAAAAAATTACCCAGCCAGAACAGTACAAAGATCACGATACCGAAGAACACCCAGCCATACACCAGGTGATCGGCACCGGTCGCGATCGTCATGCCGCTCCAGTGACCGAGCATCACGATGATAAAAGCGCGTGCGGTGTTGGCGAAGATCGGAACAATCGCCGAGACGATGATGAAGAGGATGCGGCGTTTCATGCTACGGTAGGTCAGGTACGCGTAGAGCGTACCGACAGTGACCGACGCGATGATATACCGTACGCCACTACAGGCCTCGACCACCGACCAGTATCCCGATGGCAGTGAAAAATACAGTCCTTCCCGATAAACCGGTATGCCTGTCAGCTTGATCAGCCAGACGGTAGACACCGCGGTAAAGTCCATCATGGGCGCAATAAGGCCCTCGCCCATCGGCACACCGAAATACAGGAAAAACAGCGGAAAGGCGAGAATCGCGGAAAGTTTATGGCCCAGCGTTGCCCACACCGCAACAATGAGCATTGTGACCAGCGCCAACTGCTGCACCACGGAGACGTCGATCAACCAGGCGATCAGCCACAGTGCCGAGGGCGGGATCAGCAGTAACGCAACCCACGGCGCCGGTCGAATATCGCGCACGCGCAGGTGATCGCGCTTTATCCATATCAGCCACAGCGAAATTGGCAGCACCAGGAAGCCGTGGGCAAACGTATCGGAGCGCGCCCAGATAGACACCATGGACCAGGTGGTTTCCGAGTAAATCGCAAGTACGGTCACCGCCGCGAGGGCCGCCCAGATGAGGCTCCGGGTCAGTTGTCGCTGATCGTTGGCGGAGTACTCGGCCATGCGACTATCCCAGGTCCCTGGCCAGAAACGGGCCGACCAGGTTGGCAACCGGTAGCGGCAAACGGCTCCACACCTTGATCATCAGCTGATACTTGGGATTCAGCGGGTTCACATCGGGAACCGCCTCGGAGTTAACCAGAAAATACTCGTAAGGCAGTGGCTGGGGTTCGAAGCCAAAATTTTTCTTGAAACTGTAGGGCCCGGTACCGGCCTTGCTGAGACCGAAATCGAACAGGCGGTACCCCTGCGCAGCTGAGCGCCGCATGAGCTCCCAGTACATGAAATGGTTGACGCCCTTGACGCTTCGCGCGGCGGCGGTACTCCCGCCATAGTACGGAAGTACTTCGTCGCGGAAGTAGAAACTCATGACACCTGCGATATCCTGGCCTTCATGGGTGATCATGAGAATACTGCAATCGGAACCAAAGACATCCTGGAGAACGTTGAAATACCGCGATGAAAAGACTGGTGTGCCCAGATTGCGTACGCTTTCAGAATATACCCGGTAAAGCCTGCCGGATGATTCGTCCCACTCGCTCTGCAGGCCCTCCTTGATCCCCTTGCGGACCATGGCCCGCTGGCGATTCGGGATCGCCTTGAGGTTGACCTCGTCGTCTTCGTCGATCGCCTTGC
>CAYGOX010000007.1:0-3875 GCA_964351485.1 uncultured Halioglobus sp. | reverse complement strand
GAGTTCCTTCACTGGCCAGTCGGTGTCACTGGCCTGGCGGTTGCGCAACTCGAGCGCATCGACATTGAGTTCCTGTGCAAGCTCGCACGCCTTTTGTCGCAGTGCAGCAGCCACCTGCGAATCCTGGGACACGATACCGCCGTAGACACAAAACGGCAGTGATGCGAGGGAGTGGCCGAACAGGAGACTCTTGATCTGTGCGAGCGGCAACACGCCGACGATCTCACCATCGCGCTCTGCAAACAGGAAATGCGTCCTGTGACCGAACGCCCGCTCCAGCACCGACTGCCAGCCTGCGCGGTGGAAAAAAGTGGCCTCGGGCGTCGCCTCTACGTAAGCGTCCCACCGCGCAAAGTCAGCTTCTTCGAGCTTGTGTACGGCAATCGTCACGGTGTCTGGTTACCCCGGCGTACGTGGCAGGAAAATGTCGTCCATACGGCCCCAGCGAAAATCGCCCAGCAATTGCTCCAGCCGCGAGTATGTCCTGCCAAGATTGAGATAATGCCTGAACCGGGTCTTAAGCCCGAGACCTTCAGGCCGCGGTTGCTCCGGGTCGATTTCCCATGGATGAAAATAAAATATCCCGGCCTCACCATCGCGCCCGTTCACATGGCGCATGGCCCAACGCGAGAACGCGTAGGGAAACAGGCGAAACCAGCCGCCACCACCACAGTTCACATTGCGTCCGGCAACTGCCACGGTGGTGATCGGTATCTCCAACAACCGGTCGTTCGCCGTAAGGAAGGAAAATCGCGGGGCGTCCGGAATGCCGTACAGGTCATGCCGGATCGGCACGATACTGGAACTGTAGCGATGGCCCGCTTCGGCCAGTTCATCCCACGCCCAGGCTTGCGCAGTACCGATCGAGTAGCTGGCCGCCCGGTAGCCCAGTACCGGCGCGCCACTGATGTCCTGCAGCAGCTTCCGCGTACGGTCGATATCCTGCCGGAACTGTTCGGGGGTCTGGGTGTACACCCGGGTATGCTCCCAGCCATGACTGGCCAGCTCGTGCCCCTGGGACACAATATCTTTCACCAACTCGGGATACCGCTGCGCCACCCATCCCAGTGTGAAAAACGTCGCCTTCACCTCGCGCGAGGCAAACAGCTCGAGAATGCGGCGGGTGTTCGCCTCGACCCTGCAGGGGATACTTTCCCACTGGGCTTTTTCAACATGCGGTTCGAAGGCGGAGACCTGGAAATAGTCCTCGACGTCAACGGTCATCGCATTGACAACGGGAGTGGTCGGCTGACCCTGCGCATTCACAACGTCGCGACCCAGTCGTTGAGAACTGCAACGATCCGCTCAGCTGCTTTGCCGTCCCACAGCGAAGGAACCCTGCCGGCCTTACCCTGACCCGACATGGCCTGCCGGTAGCAATTCATGATTGCCGCGGGATCAGTACCTACCACGGTATTGGTGCCCTCGGCGACGGTAACAGGACGCTCGGTATTGTTACGCAGCGTGATACAGGGCACGCCCAGTGCCGTGGTCTCTTCCTGGATGCCACCGGAATCGGTCAGCACGACGCTGGACTCCTTCATGAGACCGAGCATTTCAAGGTAACCCTGTGGCTCCAGGAGCGCGATACGACTCTCCTCGAGTATCCCGAAAAGCCCCGCGCGCTCGATACAGCCGCGCGTTCGGGGATGCATGGGGAACAAAAGCGGAGTCTCGGAGGCGATCTCCGACAGGACCCGTAGCAACCGCTCCAGGACCACTGGATCATCGACATTCGACGGTCTGTGCAAGGTAAGCAGGCCATAAGGTTGGCCCGACACGAATGGCGCCCCCGTCCCCAGGCTGTCGATCGTCTTTGCGGCAGGTACCGCGTGCTGAACATTGAACAGCAGCGTGTCGATCATCACGTTGCCGACGAAATGCACCTTGTCCGACGAGATACCCTCGCGCGCCAGGTTACCCTGTGCCTCGGCCTCGGTCGTAAAGAGGAGATCCGACAGCTGGTCTGTCAGTATGCGATTGACTTCTTCAGGCATCGAGCGGTCACCGCTGCGAAGACCAGCTTCCACATGGATGACAGGTATGCCCATCTTCACGGCCACGAGGGCGCAGGCAATCGTGGAATTGACGTCGCCGACGACCAACACCGCAGCCGGGGGATCACGCTCGAGCACAGGCTCAAAACGCATCATGATCTGGGCCGTTTGCTGCGCGTGCGAGCCGGAGCCTACTTCAAGGTCAATATCCGGCTGTGGGATATGCAGCTGGTCGAAGAAGGCATGCTTCATCGCCGCATCGTAGTGCTGCCCGGTATGCAAAAGGGTGGCACGCAAAGCCGAGGACGGATCCGCAAACGCCCGCATAATGGGCGCGATCTTCATGAAGTTGGGACGCGCGCCTACAACGCAAAGAATATGACGCGGCCGCTCCTGAGCGCCCATAACGGCACTCCTATAGCCTGATACCGAGGGTCGCAGTCAGGCGGTTTTCCTGATATTCGCCCGTACCGCGCTCGGACTGGCGGTCAGTGTAGGTGTAGTTGATACCGAGACTGAACCGGTTGTTGAACTGCCTTGAGACACTCAGGATACCGCGCCAGGTTTCCGCCGTGGACGCGCTGTCAAAGAAATCAGGCTGTCCGATGGGATCGCGTGGCTCATCCTCGTCCCAGGTCACCGTCGCAGACACTGTGTAGCGCTTTGACAACACCGGGCTATACGTCAGACCGACATTTTTGAACACGGACACGGCACCGTCATCCTCGCGCTCCTGCTCCGACCAGCTGCCGCGCAGGCTGATCGTCGCGTTGCGACCGCTGTAGGTATACCCCGCCGTCACGCGCTCATCGATAATCGGGCTGTCACCGCGCAGACTGGAATTGTTGTTGAAACCGTTCAGAAAACCGCGCTCGAGATCACGCAGATCGCGCTCAAACGTAACTGTCGTACTGTAGTCCAGTTCAAAGGTGCTTTGTCTGCGCTTGTGTTCGATCCCTACTCGCGGCGTACTGCCGAAGTACCGGTGACCCGTACCGGCAGTCACCGTGGTACGAGAGGTCGGCGTCCAGCGCATACCCACGTCCCAGCGGGCACCCTCGCGATCATTGCGCGAGCGTCTGTTCGACACGTAATCATTGAAATCCCAACCCCAGGATCCGTTCACCTGCCAACGCGGGCTGAACTGGTAGCCAAGGCGCGCCAGCGCAGAACTCAGCTCACTGGTCCTGCCACGGACACCATCATCCCTGTCTTCTGATTTGAGCCTTGTGTAACTCCCGGTAAGCCCGGCAGTGAGGGGCGATGGCCCGGTACTGTTCACCGACAAACTGGCAGTCTGGCGCGTGGTATCGGCGATATTGTCGACAGAATTGAATTTCTGGTCGAAGGAATAGCGTAAAGTACCGCGCGCACGAGCACCCATCCTGTGCGACAGAGTCGGCGTGACCGAGTAGCGATAGTAATTGTTCCGGTTGCCGAGGCGATCAAAATCGTCGTCACCCCCACCGCGGCCAAAGTTGGCCTCCTGCTGATCAATCCGGCCACGCACATCGAGCTTCAACCACTCATCGATGAGAACGGTGGATGCCTTGGCATTGAAGCGCGGTGAAAACTTTTCGCGCTGTCCGAGGGTTGAGCCGCAACCATTGTCTTCAAGCTGGCTGTCGGTCAGCGTATTGAGCTGGACCGAGGTGCTGAGCGTGAGATCGGACTTCTTTCCCTTGACCTTGACTGAAGCCGCAGGGGTGGCGACACCTATCCAGTCCCACTTCTTGTTGTTCTCGGTCAGGCAGACATTGTCCGTAACGGTGACACCCGGCGTTACCGAGGCGGAGGTTTCAACTCGAGCGGCATAGGTGGCCGACGCCTGGGTAATGCCCAATGCGACAACCACTGCGTAGTGGCTGATTCCACCGG
>CAYGOX010000006.1:0-33748 GCA_964351485.1 uncultured Halioglobus sp. | reverse complement strand
CGGCGGCTCGGTGGTCTCCGGGGACAGGGAGCGCGCGATGCGTATCGCGCGCCGGGTGCGCGCCGGCGCGTTCAGCGTCAACGGCGGTCTGAGCATTACCGGCGACCTGCCCTTCGGCGGTTTCAAGGGCAGCGGCATGGGCCGCGAGTGGGGCCGCGAGGGCATCGAGGAATTCCTCGACCTCAAGGCGGTCGCAATCGGCGTCTGACCTAGTCGGCCGTCGCCGCGCCCGCCGCGTGCTGCGCGGCGACAAACCCCCAGGTGAACGACGGCCCGATACTCGCCCCCGCCCCGGGGTATACCCGCCCCATCACAGAACCGGTGCAGACGCCGGTGGCGTAGAGTCCGTCAATCGGACTGCCATCGGTGCGCAGCACACGGGCATTCTCATCGGTCAGCACACCCCCGAAGGTCCCGACGTCGCCGGGCACCACGGGCAGGGCGTAAAACGGTCCGCGCTCAATCGTCCCCAGGGTTTTTGACGGCGCGTGCAGCGGGTCGCCCAGCCAGTTGTCATAGGCGCGCTCGCCGCGACCGAAATCCTCATCCTTGCCCTGCGCCACGAAGCCGTTGAACCGCGTCACGGTGGCTTCAAGCACCTGCGGATCGATGTCCAGCGCCTGCGCCAGCGCGCCGACACTGTCGCCCTGCTTCAGGTAACCCGCGTCACGCCAGGACTGCGGCGGCGTACTGCCGGGCATCGATCCGGCGAGCATGTACTTGCCCATGTACTGGCTGTCGAAAATCGCCCAGCTGGGCACCGCGGGCACGGTCTTGTCGCGCGCCAGCATGCCTTTGCAATAGGCGACATAGGAACCGCCCTCGTTCATGTACCGCACCCCGGTGCGATCGACCAGAATGGCGTGCGGCGCGGCGGTCAGCCCCTGCGCACCGGGTTTGAAATCCTCGTGCACCGCCTCCGGGGGAATGGTCGCCTGGTAACCGACAAACTCCTCCATTTGCGCCGGTGCGGCGCCCTTGTCGAGCATCTCGTTGATCATTTCGCCGGTGTCGCCGGGCGAGGCCAGGCTCCAGTCAACCGAGGTGCCCGGCTGAAACTGCTCACGCATTTGCGCATTGCGGGCAAAGCCCCCGGTGTTGACCAGCACACCGCGCTTCGAACCGATCCGCCAGGGCTGCCCGTTGCGCTCGGTCAACACGCCGGTCACGGCGCCGTCTTCCATCAACAGTTCGGTCACCGGCGACTCGAGACGCACCTCGACCCCCGCGCGCAGCACGGCGTCCAGCATGCGCCCCTGCAGGGCGGCGCCGCCGGAGACGTAGCGGTGCCCCCTGAGTTTGCCCAGCAGACCGCGCAACACCACCTTCAACATGGTCGCCCGGCCGCCCCAGGAGCGCTTGTACAGGGACAGGCGTTTCATCTCCTCGATACTCGCCGGCAGATCGCCCGGGAGGGCAAGAAAACTCCGGCGCAGGCGACTTTCCCACTCGCCCAGCACGCGGGTATTGAACGGCAGCGCGTAGACCGTGCGCCCCGGTGCAGAACCACCGGGCAATTCGTCGTAGTAATCGGGCCAGTAGCGCGAGCGCTTCAGCTTGATCCCCTGGTTGAGCAGGAAGGCGAGCATGCGCGGCCCCTCCTCCACGAAACGGCGCCGACGCTCGGGCGTGGCCGCCGGGGCATCGGGCTGGTCGCCCGCCACCGCCTCGAGATAGGCCAGCGCCTGTTCGCTGCTGTCGGGCACGCCTTCGGCAGCCATAAAGGGGTTATTGGGTATCCAGAGAATGCCACCTGAACGCGAGGTGGTCCCCCCCACCAGGTCGGTTTTTTCCAGCACCAGGACGCGCAGACCCTGCTCGCGCAGGTACAGCGCCGCTATCATGGAACCGGCACCGGTGCCGGCCACGATAAAATCCACGTCTTCGTCGGTTTGCGCCATGCGATCTCCGGCCCCGGGGGCACTGAACATAATGAACAATGGTGTTGTATACTAGACGCCTCGCTCGCCGCCGGCAACGGCCGCGACCTGCGCTTTCACAGATACTGGCCTGCTATGCCGCGAAGTAACCAACATTCCCTGAGCGCCCTGCTCCGGGACACCCAGTTCCGTTGGCTGCTGGCCGGCAACACGGCGATGTTCTTCGGTGTCTTCGGCACCATCCTGCTGCGCTCCCTGGTCGCCTGGGAGATCACCGGCGATGAAATGGCCCTGGCGCACATCAACCTGGTATCCGCCGTCTGCATGTTCGCAACCTCGCTGGTGGCGGGCACTCTGATCGACCGCTACGAGCGCAAGTATTTCCTGATCTTCGCACAGAGCATCATCCTGGTGGCCGAGGGTTCAGTGTTGGCATTGCTGATCGCCGGCCAACTCAGTTTCACGCTGCTGCTGATCAGCGCCATCGCCTCCAGCGTCGCCTTTCCCTTTGTCATGCCGGCGCGGACCGCGATGCTGGTGGACGCCGTCGGCAAGGTACGGCTGGCGCGGGCTACCGCCTTGATGACCGCGGGCGTCAATCTCGGCCGCATGCTCAGCCCGGCGGGCTTCGGGGTCGCGGCCGACCTGCTCGGGTTCGTGTTCTGTTACGCACTGGTCGTGGGCCTGCAGGGCCTGGCGATGGTGTGCACGCTGTGCCTGCGGCTCTATCCGCCGCCGGACAATCACCGCCAGGGCTTCATTCACGAGACCCTCGCGGGCTTTCGCTACGCGGTCGCGCACTCCAGTATCGGGCTGTGTATCCTGTTCGGCATGTTGCCACTGCTGGTGATCATCCCGCTGCAAAGCCTGATGGTGGTGTTTGTCGACGAGATCTGGGGCCAGGGCGGCAGCGGCCTGGGGCTGATGATGGCCGCCACGGGCATCGGCGGCGTGGTCGGCTCACTGGCGATGACACTGCTGCGCGAGGGCAGCCTGGTCAAGCCGATGGTGTGGGGCACGCTGGCGATGGGCGCGGTATTGCTGTTTTTCGCCCACCTGCCGCATTTCTGGCTCGCGGTGATCGCAGTGTTTGTGCTGTACGCCGCCTCGGTCTTCGCCCAGACACTGGTCCATACCGCCGTACAGTTGATGTCCGACGACTACATTCGCGGGCGCATCACCACCCTGACCATGATGTCGATCAGCATCGCGCCCATCGGCACGGTACTGATGGCCTACGCCATCAAGCAGGTGGGCTCGCCCGTGACCATCACGCTCTCGGGGGTGCTGTTGATCCTGAGCGTGGGAATTTTCTGGCAACTGGTCCCGGCGTTCCGGCGCATCGACGATTCGACGCGCCACGCGTCAATTGAATAATGTCAGTCGAGTAGCGACTGCGCGCCGGCAATCTCCGACTTCAACCACATCACCTCGCTGAAGTTTTCACCGCCCGAGGCGGCCAGCAACTGTTCGTGGGCGGCGATCTTGGCCGCCAGCGCGCGCGGGTTTGCAGGTTCGACGCGCAGCGCCAGCTGCACCAGGTGCAGGGCCTCCAGCGGCTGCGTGGCTTCGAGGTAGCGCTCGGCGCGCGCGGCCAGCGGATCGGCACCGCCGGCCAGTTCGACCAGGTCGGCGACCACCGCGCTCTGCGGCACGCCGTACAGCGAGGTGGTTTCGTCGTAGTGGAACCAGCCCGCGTACTCTTCCCAGATCGCCCGCACACACCAGGCGAGCTTGCCGTGGGCCTGGCCCACCTGCAACTGTGCCGGCAGCGCGACCTCGCGCATGAGGGTGTGCACGTCGCGCCCGGCGTTCATCCCGTCGACCGTGTAATCGTGCACGTGCATCACGGCGCCGCGCAGTCGCGTCAGGTCATCGCGGATGCGCTGAGCGCCCTCGATCACCTCGTGCCCGGTGACGATCACCTCGGGCTCCAGTGACAGCACGAAATCGATTGCGTCGACAAACCGGCGCGCTGAACGGATCTTGTCACCGCGGATTGTGTACAGGTTGGGCATGTTGGCAAACACCGGGCCGAAGAGGTTGCCGGTGACCAGCGTGCGCTGCTGCGGCAGCCACACCACCGCCCCGTCCTCGCTCTCGCCGCCGCGCACCCCGAACAGTTCCAGGCGCTGCCCGCCCTGTTCCAGCACATGGCTGTCGGCGAAGGTGATGTCGGGTTCGATCTCGCGGATCAGCGCGCGCACGTTGCGCCGCTCGCCCAGCACCGAGCCCCACAGCTTGCCGGACCGGGCCGTGTAGAACTCCTCGAGGATGCGCCAGTACTCGCGGCACTCGGGAAACCGCCGCTGGGTAATGATCTGGGTCTTGGAATCGATCAGGTCCGGCACGCCGCCGAAGTGATCCACGTGGCACTGGGTGACGATCGCGTGGGTGATGGGCGCATCGGACACCGTCCGGAAGCGATCGCGGTGCATCGCGCCGTTGCCGGGCATACCGCCGTTGATGACGATGTTTCCGGCGTCCGTGACAATAAGGATACTGTCGCTGATGTCCTTCGACACCCAGACCGTGTCGCTGACCTTGCGCAGCGTCTCGTCCTGGCTGTCGATGCCCGTCAATTTGCCCAGCGGCGTCGCGCCGGCTTCTGAAGTGTTGTTACCCATGTCTACCCGATCCTCGCGTGCAGGTGGTGTGGCACTTTTCGCCAGCGCCAGCGGTGTGATGACAAGGAGGCACAGTGCGAGTCCGACCGCGCGGTGGCGTTGGCCCGCCATCACATGACCCCCAAGGCACCTGTCGCCCTTGTCGCCGACCCTCGACTCTGACATTGTGGAGCGCCCTGTCCTCCATTAAGATGGGCACACCATAATAAATAGTCACCAGTGATGTCTACTACCAACCAAACTTCCAGCGCGGCCGTCGCAGCGCCCGGCGCGCCCTACCCCGCACCCTCGATCGCGTGGTATTCCACCATCCTGCTCGCGCTGCTGTACTGGCTGTCGATCCTGGACCGGACCATCATTTCGCTGATGGTGGACCCGATCAAGGCCGATATCGGCATTACCGACGTCCAGTTCGGCCTGTTACACGGCCTGGCATTCGCGGTGACCTTCTCGCTGTTCGGCCTGGCGGCGGGTATGCTCGCCGACCGCTACAACCGCCGCACCATCGTCTTTGTGTCGGTGGCGATCTGGTCGGTGGCCACAGCCGCCTGCGGCCTGGCGCGCGAGTTCTGGCACCTGCTGCTGGCCCGCGTCGGCGTCGGCGCCGGCGAAGCGGGTCTCAACCCCTGCGCGACGTCCATGATCACCGATATGTTCCCGCCCTCGCGCCTGACCCTGGCGCTGGCCGTGTACGCGCTCGGCGCCTCGGTCGGCT
This sequence comes from uncultured Halioglobus sp., assembly GCA_964351485.1. Lineage (GTDB taxonomy): Bacteria > Pseudomonadota > Gammaproteobacteria > Pseudomonadales > Halieaceae > Marimicrobium. Next base: position 28,526 of record CAYGOX010000006.1, on the reverse strand, counting down.
CCGGTTGTGCCTTCCTGTTCGGTGGCGTACTGGTGGACCTGGTCTCCGAAGCCGAGAGTTTCGCACTGCCCCTGTTCGGCGAGGTACGACCCTGGCAGGCCGTGTTCCTGATCATCGGTATACCCGGTATCTTCATGTCGCTGCTCGCGTTCACCATGACCGAGCCGGCACGTCGCGGCCTCGCGTCGCAACCGGCCGAACGCGACGCACCGAACCTGCTGGAAAATTACCGCAGGCTGTGGCGCTTCATGCGCTCGCGCGGACGCTTTTTCGGTCACCACTACCTGGGCTTCGGCCTGGCCTCGCTGGGCATCGTCGGCGGCGCCGCCTGGTATCCGGCCCACATGGCGCGCGAGTTCGGCTGGAGCGGGACGGAGATCGGCCTGGGCCTGGGCTTTGCCATGATCGCCGGTGGCGCCATCGGCAAGCTGACCTGCGGTGCGGCGGTGAAAGTGCTGTTCGACCGCGGCTACAGCGACGCGCCGATGCGCTGGTACGCCGGCGCCATGTTGGGCGCCACGCCGCTGGGCATCATCGCGCTGACCAGCGACAACCCGTGGATTTTTCTCGGCGGCTTCACGCTCTACCAGATCCTGCTGACTCCGCTCAACGTCTGCTACGTCGCCGCCATGAACCTGGTCACCCCCAACGAATTGCGCGGCGCCGGCGTCGCGTTCTACTCCGCGACCATCGGCCTGCTGGCCATGAGTCTCGGCGCCATCCTGATCGCGGCGATCTCCGATTACGTCTTCGGCGGTAACGCCATCGGCCTGGGCATGGCCACACTGGTGGGCATCTGCATGCCGGCGGCCGCGTTCGTGCTGATGCGCGGCTGCTCGTCGATGCGCGACGCCATGCGCGAAGCCCAGGCCTGGCAGTGACCCCGCAGCGCCCCGCCGCGGAGGCGCCCTCCAGCGCCTACGCCAATTATGTGCTGGGCGTCCTGTTCATCGTCTACGTCTTCAATTTCGTCGACCGGCAGGTGCTGTCGGTTTTTATCGGGCCGATCAAAGAGGAGTTCGGCGCATCCGACACGACTATGGGTCTGCTCGCCGGCTTCGCCTTCGCCCTGCTGTACACCGTGGCGGGCATTCCCATCGCGCGCTGGGCCGATCGCGGCAGCCGCCGCACAATCATCGCTATCGGGTTGGCGCTGTGGAGCGTCATGACAGTCGCCTCGGGGCTGGCAAAAACCTTCACCCACCTGGTCCTGGCTCGCGTGGGCGTGGGCATCGGTGAGGCGGCGGGCACGCCGCCGGCGCATTCATTGATCGCCGATTACTTTCCGCCGGAGCGACGCGCGACGGCGCTGGCCATCTACTCCGCCGGCGTGTTCGTCGGCGCCGCGCTGGCCTACGTCGGCGGTGGTTACCTGCGCGAGTACTTCGACTGGCGCACGGCCTTCATCGTGGTCGGCGTGCCGGGCATCCTGTTCGCGCTGGTGGTGCGCTTCACCATCGCCGAACCGCGCCGCGGCCAGTCCGAGGCGCTGGCCGCGCCGGATGAAGCCACCAGCCTGACCGACACCCTGCGCCACCTGGGACGTTCGCGCGCCTGGCTCTGGCTGATTACCGGCAGTTCGTTCATGTCGATCACCGGCTACGGCGTGCTCATGTGGGGCTTCGAGTTCCTGGTGCGGGTGCACGAGATGAGCGCGCTGGAAACGGGTCAGTGGATGGCGGTGATCGTGGGTCTGGGCGGAGCGCTGGGCACCTTTACCGGCGGACGCCTGACCGACCGCTGGATCAGCCGACAACCCTCGCGCGCGGTTCACCTTCCGGCCCTGGCCACGGCCTGTGGGGCGCCCTTTGGCCTGGTCTTCCTGCTGACTGATAACACAGCGCTGGCGCTGGCCTGCTTCGGCCCGTTCTACCTGATGCTCAATATCTATATTCCGATGATGTACAGCGTCAACCAGAGCCTGGCGCGCCTGGATATGCGCGCCACGGCCTCGGCCATCGTGCTGTTCATTATCAACATCGTCGGGGCGGGTGCGGGGCCGCTGCTGGTCGGACTGCTCAGCGACCTGTTTGCGGCGCAGCACGGCGTGCTGTCCATTCGCTACGCGCTCGCCGTCACGGTGACGGCGATGGTCGCCGGGTATGCCTGTTTCGCACTATCGAGCCGCCACTTCTCGCAGGACCTGGCCCGCGCCAGGGCTAATCCCTGACGTAGCGATCCAGCTCGCGGTGCATCCCTAGAATAATCTTCTCGTGGTGACTGGCCAGCCACACCTGCCGGATACCGCGACTGTGCAGTCCCTTCTGGATACGCTTGAGGTTGCCCAGGTCCTGGCGCGGAATCATCCGCACCTGCTCCGGGTCGCCGACGTCGTCGACCGGCGTCAGCTGCGCCCGCTCGCGCTCGGCGTCGGCCGGCAGCGACCGGGTGGAGAAAATCTCGAACGTGCAACGGTCCGGGTCGGACCGGTCCGGCCGTACGCGGTAGATCATCGCATTCCCGCCCTGCGGCAGGATCATCACGTTGGGAAAAATAAAAATCTCGCCGCCCCACATACCCAGCACGTCCGGGTCGAGTTTCGGCATGGGCCGCTGACGCGCCGCGGCATCTTCATACAAGAGCCGGATGTACTCAGCGCCCAGCGTCGAACCCTCTGGAATGGGCTTGCCACGCAGCGTGCGCAACAGGTCGACATCGGCCTGCAGCACCTGCGCGTCCATCCCGTCCACCAGCAGTTGCAGGCGATCGGCCATGGCATCCACCGGATCTACCGTGGGAGCACCACCACTGACCTTGCCCTGCATCGGCGTACTGGCGCCGGCGTAGAAGCGCCCGTGGCCGTGGGTGTACGTTTCGTACTCCACGTTGTGATGGCTGAAGGTTTCGTAGTCGCCGGTGATCTCTTCCCCGTAGATAAAGTCGGCAGCGGCAGTCTCGAGCTGGGGATGGGTCGCCGGCACGTGGTAGGTCTCGAAGAACGCTTCCTGCGCCACTTTCCAGTTTGCCGGGATGGGGATGGCCTTCCACCAGTAGTGCCGCATCTCGGCCACGTTCAGGTCTTCGAGAAAACCGCGCACGGGCGCGATGAACTCGTCGAAGGGAATGCAGTCGGCATCGAAATTGATGAACACGAACCCGGCAAACACCTCACAGTGCAGCGACTTGAGCGCCACGTCGCTGTCTTTCAGCTTGCCGCCGTGAACCTCCTCGCGCGACAACACGTACTGGTTGTTACCCTGGGTATCCCAGCGCCAGCCGTGGAAGGGACAGATGATGTTGCCGTGCTCGAAGGTGCCGCAGCCCTCGGCCAGGGCGGTGCCGCGGTGCGGACAGAAGTTGTGGTAGGCCTTGACCGTGTCTTCGTCGACACGCACCAGGAACACCGACTGGTCGCCGATTTCGTAGACCGTAAAATCATTGACCGCGGGAATTTCGTCGACGCGCGCCGCGATCTGCCAGACCCGGCTCCACAGGCGCTCGAACTCCAGCGCGAGGAAATCGGCGTCGAGGTAACGGCCGACGCGAATACCGCCGTCCAGGGTTTCCCACTCGGGCGGCCAGCTGCCGGTGCCGGCCTGTGCTGCCCTGCTCGTTCTCGAAGTCGCGGCCATATCGGTTCCCTCACGGTGACATCGATCCAAAACTATACAGCAGTGTTGATAACTATAGAAGGCGGCACTAGGATGACCCCATGAACCAGCGCCGCACTCTTTCGCGCCTTTCGCGCCTTTCCCGCCTCGCCCTGCCGGCCCTGCCTCTGCTGGGCGCGCTGTCCGCCAGCGCCGCCGACGTAGTCTCAAGTGGCGCCACGCAACTGCTGTGGGGCGACCTGCACCTGCACACCCGCCTGTCGATGGACGCGTACGTGAACGGCACGCGCCGTGTCAGCCAGGAGGACGCCTACCGCTTTGCGCGCGGTGAGACCATCGTGGCCGACAACGGCGTGCCGGCAACACTGCGGCGTCCGCTGGACTTCCTGGCCGTCACCGATCACGGCGAGAACCTGGGCATCTACGCAAGCATCGCCGACGGCGACCCGCGCGTGGCCGGTACCGTCGCGGGCGAGCGCTGGGGCGAGGTCCTGACCCTGGCCGACGCAGGCAGCGGCCTGCGCAACGCCTTTCGCACGGTGATCAGTCGCGGCGGCCCGCTGCCGCCACTGCCCGAACCCGCACTGCGCTCTACCTGGGAAGCCGTGGCAACGCTCGCGGACCGCTACAACGAACCAGATCGTTTCAGCACGCTGATCGGCTACGAGTGGACGTCCATGATCGCCGGGGACAACCTGCACCGCGTGGTCCTGTATCGCGACGGCGCCGGGCGCGCGGCGCGCGAACTGCCGGTCAGCGCCCACGCCGACCCCGATCCGCAGAGCCTGTGGGCGGCGCTGGCCCGCTACGAGGCCGGCGGCGGGCAGGTGCTGGCAATCGCGCACAACGGCAATCTGTCCAACGGCCGCATGTTCGCGCCGCGCACGCTCGACGACCGCCCGCTGGACGCCGCCTATGCCCGCACCCGCGCGCACTGGGAACCGGTGTACGAAGTCACCCAGGTCAAGGGCGACGGCGAAGCGCACCCGGTGTTGTCACCCGAGGATGCGTTCGCCGACTTTGAAACCTGGGATGCCTACAACGTTGCGGAAACGGCGGCCAAGGCGCCCTGGATGTTGCGTTACGAGTACGCCCGCCCGGCGCTCATTGAGGGCCTGGCACAGGAGCAGGCGCTGGGCGTCAACCCGTTCCGCTTCGGCATGATCGGCAGCAGCGACATCCACACCGGTCTGGCAACTACGCGCGAGGACAATTTTTTCGGCAAGTTTCCCGACTCCTCCCCCGCCCCCGACCGCTGGGCACCGAAGCCCGGCACCAACCGGCATCGCAACCGGGAACTGGCCGCGGCCGGGCTGACCGCGGTCTGGGCGCACAGGAACACCCGCGAGGAGATTTTCGACGCACTGCGACGGCGCGAGGTGTACGCCACCACCGGCACCCGGATTCGACTGCGACTGTTCGGAGGCTGGGCCTTCAAACCGGGCGATGCACAGCGTGCGGATTTCGCCGAGCATGGCTACCGCCACGGTGTGCCGATGGGCAGCACGCTGCCGCCGCGTGACGACGCCGCAGCGCCCACGTTGTTGCTGCACGCGGCGCAGGACCCGGACGGCGCGTTCCTCGATCGCGTGCAGATCGTCAAAGGCTGGATCGACCGCTCGGGCACTGCGCGCGAGCACATCTACGACGTCGCCTGGGCCGGCAGCGACCGCCAGCGCAAGGACGGCAGCCTGCGAGCAATCGGCACCAGTGTCGACGTGGCGACCGCTCGCTATACCAACACACTCGGCGCGCCGACGCTCAGCGCCTGGTGGCGCGACCCGGACTTCGACCCGGCGCTGCCAGCGGTGTACTACGCGCGGGTGCTGGAAATTCCGACGCCGCGCTGGACCACCCACGACGCCGCGCAATACGACAGGACACTACCCGACGACGTCGCGCCGACGCTGCAGGAGCGCGCCTACAGCTCGCCGCTGTGGTACCGCCCGCGCTAGGGTGCGGGCGCGCCCCGGGTAAAGACCAGCGTATCGGCGGGCACTGTCACCGCCTCCCCGTAGAGCTGCTGCCGCAGAAAGGCTTCGATCCGCTCGTTCAGTTCGGGCAGCGCCTCAAAATCGCCGTGCGCACCACCCTCGATGGTCTGAAAGACAACGGGAACCCCCGCCTTGGCCAGCGCGTCGGCCAGCAGCACGGAATGCTGGTAAGACACCAGCGGATCCTCGGTGCCATGAACGATCAGGAACGGCACATCCTGCGCGTCAATATGCGTCACCGGCGAGGCATTGGCCGCCAGTGCGGGCCGCCCGGCCGGATCGCCCCCCAGCAACAGCGCCTCCATCGACGGGCTGCCGTCGGCGTCGCGCAGGTCAGCCGGGCCGAAAAAATCGACCGTGCACTGCACGTCGCTGGACTGGTCGGTATGCTCGCCCACTGTCCCCTCCAGGCTGGCCACGCCGTTGCCCACACCGAGCATCGCCACCAGGTGGCCGCCGGCCGAGGGACCGAACGCGCAGATTCTCGAGGCGTCCAGGCCATAGTCCTTCGCATGCGCGCGAATCCAGCGGATACCGGCCTTCACGTCGTGAATCTGCGCCGGCCAGGGCGCTTCCCAGGACAGACGGTAGCCGATGGACACCGCGGCGTAAGCGCCGCTGGCAACCAGTGGAAACATCTGCGTGCGCGCCATGACCTTGCTGCCCATCGACCACCCGCCGCCGTGCACGTAGGCGATGACCGGCAGCGGACCGTCACCGGCGCGCTCGCGCGGCAGCAACACATCGACGCGATGACGCGCATTGCCGGTGTCGGCGTAGGGCAGGTCCTCGTGCAACGCGACGTTGGCCGGCACGGGCAGCGCCCGGGCATTGCCCGGATCCTCATCAAAGGCGATGAACTCGGCCAGCGAGAGCTTGCCGTCGCCGTCGCGGTCCTGGCGTCGCATGGCGCCGGCCTGCAGCGGGTGCAGCTCGCCCAGCGAGACCTCGCCGTCGCGGTTGGCGTCCATGGCCTGCCACCGCGGGAGCAGGCGTGCGGCGGGATCGTCGGGGGCCGCGCTCCAGGCGGGCGCGGCGCCGGCCCCGACTATCACAGCGGCCAACACACTGCTCTTCACGAAACCGGTCAATCGCTCTTTCATCACACACTCCTGTCGCAGGGATCACGAAACTTGAACTGGGCCACCCGTAAAAGGCACAATGCCCGCTGACCAAAATAATAAACGACACTGGTGATGACCAGCACCTTTTTCCCGCACACCACCCGGAGAGTATCCCCATGGACGTAAACCGCTCGGCCACCGCGGAGTGGCGCAAGTACGGCACCCTGCCCGTCGCCGCCGGCCTGGGCTATGCCACGGCGGTCATGTACGTGTATGCGATGGGCCCGTTTATCGAGCCGATCCAGCAGGAATTCGGGTGGTCGCGCGCGCAGATTTCATCGGGCATCACCATCGCCGCGTTTTTCAGCGCGCTGTTCGGCATCCCGGTGGGAATGGCCGTCGACCGCTTCGGCCCGCGCCGCGTGGGTCTCACCGGCGTGCTGCTGATGGGTGCGGCCGTCGCCCTGCTCGGCACCGCGACCGGCACGCATGCCAACTGGTACGTACTGTGGGGCTTCCTGGCGTTCACCACGCTGTGGGTGCAGGCCACGGTTTGGACCAGCGCAGTCAACAGCCGCTTTGAGGTCTCGCGCGGACTGGCCCTGGCAATCACGCTGTCCGGGGCTTCGCTGGGGGCCACGGTGTTCCCGCTGGTCGCGACCTGGCTGATCGGCAATTTCGACTGGCGCACCGCCTACATGGTGATGAGCGCCGGCTGGGTGGCGCTGGTGTTCCCGTTCATGTTCCTGTTTTTCCGCGGTGAGCGCGATCATGTGGAAGACGTGTCTGAGCCGGACCCGCACGCGCCACCGGTGATCGGTGTGAGCCTGCGCGAGGGGCTGCGCTCCAGCGCGTTGTACAAGCTGGTCCTGGCCGGGGGCTTTTTCGCCTTCACCGCCATCGGCACGGTGGTGCACTTCGTCCCCATTCTCAAGGACAGCGGCGCCGAACCCATGGCCGCAGCGGGCATTGCCTCACTGGTCGGCATTTTCTCGATCATCGGGCGCCTCGGCACCGGCTTCCTGCTCGACCGCTTTCCCGCGCACCTGGTGGGTGCCTACGCGTTCCTGATACCGCTCGCGGCCTGCGCGCTGCTGCTGCTCGATGGCGCCAACCCGCTCAGCCAGTCCATCGCCGCGGCGATCTTCGGGCTGACCCTGGGCTCCGAGGTCGACGTGATCGCCTACCTCGCCGCGAAATACTTCGGGCTGTTGAATTTCGGCGCGCTCTACGGCGCGATGGTGATGTCGCTGTCGCTGGGCACGGCGTTCGGCCCGCTGGGCGCCGGTGCGGTGTACGATAACTTCGGCACCTACGACCCGTTCCTCATTCTGATGGCGGTGCTCATGGGGATCAGCGCACTCATGCTGTTCAGCCTGCGTTCAACCCCCACCGCACAGGAGCGCGTCGCGCCGGGCCTGCCCTAGAGGGTGTGACGCTCGGCAAACCACGCCAGCGCGTCGCGGATCGTCTCGCGCAGCGGGCGCGGCTGCCAGTGCAGTTCCTCGCGCGCTTTGGTATTGTCCAGCGCCTTGAAGGCATCTGAGAGAAAGACCGCGTCGGTGCGCAGCATGTAGTCCTTGCGCCCGGTGAGCCGGTAGAACCGCTCCGCCACCCAGGCAATCGCATAGGCCAGTTTCAACGGGATGAACCGCGGCAACGGCTGCCCGGTTTCGGCCGTCGCCAGGCGGTAGAAATCGCGGTTACTGATGTACTCGTTCGCAATGATGTAGCGCTCGCCGCTGCGGCCGTAGCGTTCGGCCGATAGCGCGGCCTCGGCCACGTCGCGGATGTCCACGGTCGGCTGACTGCTGTCGAGCACGGCGCTGTGCTGGCCGGTGGCCGTTTCCCACAGGGCGTTGCCGTGGGGTGTGGGGCCGAAGTCTTCCGGGCCGTAGGTGTTGGCGACGCACAGCGCCACGCCCTGCAGGCCGCGCTCGCGGCAGTACGCCAGCATACGCTCCTCCGCTTCGAGACGCGCCAGGATGTAGGGCGAGGCGCGATCGTGCCAGTTGAATGCGGTCGCCTCGGTCACCAGACCATCGGGATTGAAACCCAGCGTACCCATCGAGCTGGTAAAGATGAACCGCTTGACGTTGTTGGCCAGCGCCACCTCCATTGCGTTGACCAGACCGTCGACATTGTTGCGGTACAGCGGTGTCGCGTCGCTCAGCCAGAAACGCGGATCGACCACGCTGTGGAAAACCGTCTCGCAGCCGCTCATCGCGCGTTCGATGGATTCGATGTCGAGCACATCGCCGTAAAAAATTTCAACCGGCAGGCCGTGCAGGCCCTCCTGGTTGCTCGTGCGCCGCAGCAGCACGCGCACCTTGCGCCCGCGCTGCACCAGCAGGCGCGTGATGTGACCGCCGACAAAACCGCTGGCGCCGGTCACCAGTACCGGCGCGTCTTCGTTGGGATCAAAGGGTTCCAGGGCGACTCTCCTTCAGTGAAGGCCGGCGCTACCCGGCCGCCAGCAGATGCGCGGCCAGCGCAATACTGGTTCCATCCTGGCCCCGGCCGAGGTGTTCGTCGAGCAACGCGCGCTTGAGGTAGTGATGGCACAGGTGTTCGTCGGTCATCCCGATTCCCCCGTGCAACTGCAGCGATTCCTCGGCCACGGTGGACAGCGCCTCCACCGCCAGTTGCCGCACGGCGAGGCCGGCGCGCTGCGCCGACTCATCCAAAAGGGCGGACTCGTCCTGCGCCGCAGCGCGATCCAGCGCGTCCTGTAACAATGCGTCAGCGGCGTCAACCAGCGCCTTGAGATCGGCGCAGCGATGCTTGAGCGACTGGAACATGGCCAGCGGCCGGCCGAACTGCTGCCGGGTGCCGAGATAGGCAATGGTTTCATCCAGCAGCGCGGTGGCGGTACCCACCGCCTCGGCGCCCTGCGCGAAATCGCGCCACGCCAGCAGGTGTTGCTGCAGTGCGCGTGCGTCCTCGCCGAAGGCCAGCACATCGCTGTCGGCGAGCGCGACGCTATCCAGGCGAGCCTCAAACAGGCGGCGCGACCGATCCACCGTTGCGCAGTGCGTGAGCGTGAGGCCGGACGCGTCCGCTGGCGCCTGGAATACGATGCTGCCGGACGCATCCCACAGCAGCAGCCGCGAGGCGTTATCGGCCGAGGGCAGCGCCTGTGCGACGCCGCTGACCTGAAGCGCCTCGCCAGCGCCCAGCGCCAGCGCGCACTCGCCCATGGGCGCCGAGATAAAATCGGTGCCGGCAGCCAGTGACTGCAGCAGATCCTCGTCGTCGAAGCGCTCGGACCGGCACAGCGCATCGATACTCAATAGCGCCGCTACCAGCGGCACCGGAGCAACACGCCGGCCGAGTTCACGGTGCAGCGCACAGGCGCCAGGCAGGCCCAGGCCCAGGCCGTCACGCGCCTCGGGAATCACGGTGAGGAGCCAGCCCAGTTCGGCGATCTGTGTCCAGGCCGCGCCCTCGTCGGCCGCCAGCCCCAATCCTTCTGTTACCTGCCGCGCGGCGTCGCGCAGTGCGTCGAGTTCGCTGCTCATCGCTCCTGCCCCTCCAGCTGCCAGTGTCGGGGTTCGCGGGGCATACCCAGCATTCGCTCGGCAATGATATTGCGCTGGATCTCGTCGCTGCCGCCGGCGATGGACCAGTTATAGGAGTTCATGAAATCGATCGGCCAGTTGCCCGTCTCCTGGGTCGCGCCGCGCATGAAGCCGCGATCGAACTGGCCCGCAAGGCCTGCACTGCGCTGTCCAAGTCGCGTGAAAGCGCGCAGTGTACGGGCGTAAAACAGTTTCACGATTGACGCGTCGCCCGGGCCCTCCTGCCCGGAGATTCGCTTGAGCAGGTAGCGGTCGGCCAGCGCACAGGCCGCATCGACCCGCGCACTCACGCGGCCGAGCTCCGCCTGCAGCAGCGGATCACTGTCGCGACCCGACGCGCGCATCGCCTCGACGATCAGCGGCAGGCTGTAGCGCATGCGCTGGCTGAGTTCGACCAGGGTCAGGCCGCGCTCCGAAGCCAGCGTGGCCTGCGCCACCTGCCAGCGGGCGCCCCCCTCGCCGACACGCACCTAATCCGCTTTTGCCTGGAAGTAAATTTTCTTTTGGCACTTTCACATCGTCAAAAAAGATTTCGGCAAACTCGTCGTCGCCGGTGATCTGGTGGATGGGCCGAACGGTGACGCCCGGCGACTTCATGTCCAGCAGCAGGTAGGTCAGCCCCGCCTGCGGCGGCCCGGCGCGCTCGGTCCGCGCCAGCAACAGGCAGCGGTCCGCATACTGGGCCATGGTGGACCAGGTTTTCTGGCCGTTGATGACGTAGTAGTCGCCCTGCCGTTCGGCGCGGGTGCGCAGCGAGGCGAGGTCGGAACCGGCGTTGGGCTCTGAAAACCCCTGACACCAGATTTCCCCGTCGAGAATCCCCGGCAGGTAACGGTCGCGCTGCTCCTGCGTACCGCACTCGAACAGCGTGCAGGCGGCGTGGTAGAGCGCGACGAAGTACAGGATCAGGCGCGGCGCGTCGGCCCGCGCCACTTCCTCAAAGATAATTTTCTGTTCGGCCAGAGAGCGGCCGCCACCGGGCCAGCCCTCGGGCCAGTGCGGTGTGGCGTAGCCCGCCTTGACGAGCTTGTGAAACCAGTCGCGCTGCGCGCCGACAAAGGCCTCCTGCTCACAGTTGGTCATGGCCTCGCGCCACTGGGTGGGCACGCTGGCCTGCAGCCACGCGCGCACTTCCTGGCGCAACGGATCGGCGGCCCTGTCCTGGGTCATCGGGTACTCCCCCTGCCGGGTCGAATCGCTGTACGCCGCGGCCCGGCCAGGCAGCCGGGCGGACGCAAGTACAAGTCAACAGTGTTGTTCGATACCGGTATTGTGAGGGAAACCACCGCGTGGCTCAAGTGACGGCGGTGTCGCAGGGTTCGTAGACGCCGGCGTAGGCATTGGACCGGTCCATCGCCTCGGACATGTGCAAACCGCCCGCCTCGGCCACGGTGACCAGCTTGCCGATCACCCCCTCGATATCGGCGGTCTCGATCTCGTAGATCACCATGTGGGACCAGCACTGGCCAGTGCCCAGGGGAACGCGCAGGCGGTAGCGCTGCGCACCGACGAAACCCTCCAGCGTCATCAGCTCGGGCAGGTGGATTTGCTGGTACCAGCGCTCGAACTCGGCTTCGCTGCCCGCCACCGGATCGCTCATCGCGACCATGCGGTAGTGCGCCACAGCGCTACTTCTCCTCGTCCGGACGCCCGAAAACGGGCGGCCGATTTTCCTGCAGCGCGCGCACCGCCTCGCGGTGATCGGCGGTGCGAACCGCCAGCGCCTCGTAGGCCAGCCCCGCGTCCATAACGGCGTGGGTCACCCGCTTCAGTTCCTGGTTCAACACCACCTTGGTCCAGCGGATGGCGTCGCGCGCGCCGCTCAGCAGGCGATCGCAAAAGGCATCGACTGCCGCGTCGAGCTCATCGGCGCCCAGGCAGTGATTGATCAACCCGATCTCGGCGGCCTGCTGCGCGCTGAGCAACTCGCCGGTCAGCAAAAATTCCTTGGCGCGGGACAGGCCGACGCGCTGCGGCCAGATGGCGGCGCCGCCGTCGCCGGCTACGAGGCCCACCGCGACGTGGGGATCGCCGATCTTGGCCCGTTCGGAAGCAAAGATGACGTCGCAGTACAGCGCCAGCGTGGCGCCAAGACCGACCGCGTGGCCATTCATGCGGCACACCAGCGGCTTGTCGAGGTCGAGCATCGCGAACACGATGCGCTTGGCCAGGCGCACCTCCTCGTCGAACAGCTCCGGGTGGGTCGCGTTGTTCAGGATATGGTCCAGGTCCCCGCCCGCGGAGAACGCGCGTCCGGCACCGGTCAGCAACACGACATCGGAGCCCGGGTCTGCGGTGGCGAAGGTGAACACCTCGGCCAGCTCCTCGTGCAGGCGCAGGTTGACCGCATTGAGGGCATCGGGACGATTCAGGGTGATGGTCAGGAGTCGGCCGCGCCGCGACAGGAGCAGGGTGTCATAGGCTGGCAGGGGCGCTTCACTCATGGGACAGTTTCCTTGTAACAATTGAACGCGCCGGCGGGCAGCCGCAGCGCCACGGCAGTGTACCCGAATACCCGCGCGCGGCCCAAGAACACCCCGACGCATGATGCGCGCAGCTCTGGAATGTGTGGAATAATGCGTCACGAGACCGCGCCCGGACCCGTCATGGACAACAAGATCTATCGCCCGCACTTCTCCACCGCGACCGACGCGCGGGTGCTGCGTACGCGCGATTCGCTGCGCAGTGCGCTGCTGGAGATGCTGCAGTCCGAGGCTTTCGAAGACATCAGTATCCGGGCGCTGGCCGCCCGCGCCGGTATTGGCTACACCACCTTCTTTCGCCACTACCCCACTATCGCCGACCTGCTCGACGAAATCGCCGCCAGTGAAATCCAGGCGCTGGTCGGGCTGCAGCTCGCTGCGTTCGATACCGGCGACAGCCGGGCCACGTCGATAGCGCTGTTCCAGTACGTGGCCGATCACCGCAGCCTGTGGGCCGCGCTGCTCACCGGCGGCGCGGCGGCCACGCTGCGCGAGGAATTCATCCGCCTGGCGCGGGACGTGGCGGAGCAGCACCCGGAGACGTCGTCCTGGCTGCCGGCGGACGCGGCGATCCTGCTGGTGACCAGCGGCACCATCGAGCTGTTGACCTGGTGGCTGTCGCGGGACAAGCCGCTGGACGTCGAGCAGATGTCGCTCATCTACGAGCGCGCCGTGCTCGCACCCATCTTCGCCGAGTATCCGGACGATAGCGCCTGAGCGCCCGTCAGTGTTGTTCAGCCCACCAGTTCGTTGATCGTGCGCGAGGTGGCCATGGAGTTGGTGCCCCACTGCTCCACCGGCAGACCCATGATCTGCTGCACAGTCAGGCCAACGCGCGAAATCGCATCGGCGTTACCGGCCAGGTGGAAGCCGGTCCGCATGCGGCCACCGGCATTGCCGGCGAGAATCACCGGAATACCCTCGACCGCGTGCGACTTGGCGATGGAGCAATCCGAGTGCGCGAGCATCATGCAGTTGTCCAGCAGGGTGCCGTCACCCTCGGGAATGGCGTCCAGCGCGTCGAGGAAATCCTTCAGCGCCACCATGCTCTGCGTGGCGAACCAGCCCACTTCTTCCTGATAACCCAACGCCGGGTTGATCGGCTCTTCGTGAGTGAGCGTGTGATGCGTGGTGCTCGAGCCGCGACGCCGCAGGTTAGACGTGGTATCGGACAACAACACGTTCACCACCCGCGTCATGTTGCACTGCAGGGCGCGCGCCAGCAGGTCCGCCATCAAGCGGTGGTTTTCCAGCACGTGCTCCATCTCGGAGTCGTTGGCGACCTCCGGCGGCGCATCGGGCACGGTAAAGTTCTCCACCGGTGCCGGCGGCTCCAGTTGCAGCGCCAGTTTCTGTTCGAGCTGGCGCACCGAGGTGAAATACTCGTCGAGGCGGCGGCGATCATCGGCGCCGACCGTGCGCATCAAACGTTGCCGATCCTCGGCCACGCCCGACAGCACGCTGTGATTGACCATCGTACGCACGTCCGGGGTGAACGTGGCCGCGTTCGGATCCTGGAAACCCTCACCGAACAGGCGGTGGTACAGGGCCAGCGGCGAGGTCTCGCTCGGGTTGGGCGAGCCGGCGGCGCGGAACGAGTAGGAGCGCGCGATGCCGGAGCTGCTGACTTCGATGGAACGAAAACGCGTGTCGCGCCCGATCGCATCGGCGACCAGCACGTCCAGGGTCGGGGCCTTCACCCGATCGTTGGGGACGGGGATACCGGTGCGCAGACCGAGACAACCGGTCACGTGGGGCTTGTTCGGTACACCGTCAAGTTTGACGTCGAAACCGCTGAGAATCGCCATCCGCTCGCGGTACGGCGCCAGCAGCGCGATGTCCTCGGGCAGCGCGTAGTCGGCGCCGGTGGCCGTGGGGATCCATTTTTCGGGGATAAACCCGCAACCCCATATCCAGGTCCCGAACCGCACGGGGATACGTTGGCCGGTCGCCGCGAAGGCCTTGCCGCTGTCGTCGAGAAAGAGGTCGAGCACAGGCAGGGCCATGCCCACCGCTGCGCCACCGAGCATGCCGCGCAGAACGCTGCGCCGTTGATACTGTTTCATGGTGTACCTCCCGTGACTGTTGCCGTGGTTTCACTGTATGCAATGTCCTGCGCCACGTCGGGCGCCGCCGCCTGGTAAAACGTCTTGCTGGTCGCAATCGTGCGCATCAGCGCGGGCAGGCGATAACCCGATTCTGCAAAGCGCTGTCCGAGGTAGCGCAGGTAATCGCGCTCACCCGGCAATTCCTTGCGCCCGACGGCGGTGCGGTAGACCTTGCGCACCAGGCAGCTGGCGGTTTCCGGGTGATCGCGCAGGGCCTCACCCAGGCCGGTAGCGGCGTCTATGTCGCGCCCGTCGAGCCAGCCGGTGGTGTCGATCACCGCGCCGTTCTCCTTCGAACGGAAGGTGCCGACGCCGTCATACCGTTCCAGGGTCAGGCCCAGCGGGTCCATCAGCGTGTGGCAGCCCTTGCAGGCGGTCTGGGTGCGGTGTGCCTCCAGGCGATCCCTGGCCGTGGGGCGCGCCGCATTGTTGTCGTCGTTGATGCCGACAAAATCGACATCCACCGGTGGGTCCGGAATATGCTGGCACAGGAACACCTCGCGGATAGCGCGACCGCGCAGCGTCGGCGAGGAGCGGCCGGGGTGCGAGTGCAGCGCGAGAAACGCCAGTTGCGACTGGATGCCCGCGCGCCCGCTGCGTTCACTGAACTCAGACATGGCCCAGCCGTTGCGCACCGCCACCGGCTGACGGTAGACAATACCCAGCGGCCGCGTCATGGGCGCGGTGCGCGTGGTAAACAGGTCGCGATAGTCGCCGTCGTTCACCAGCAGGTGATCGGTGATGGTGCGCAACGTCTGTTCCTGGGCATCGGCAGCCACGGTGGAATTGAAGGCCGGGTAGATCACCGGATCCTTGGCCACGTCATCGAACAGGTCAAAGTGCAGCATGTCAGCGAAGAAATCGCGCACCGCCGTTTCGAAGCCGGGCCCCTGCAGCAGGCGATCCACCTCGCTCGCCAGCGACCCGGGGGCATCGAGTGCGCCGGAGGCCGCAGCTTCCAGCAGCGCCTGGTCCGGTGCCGACCCGGTCAGGAAGTAGCTCAGCCGCGTCGCTCGGGAGTAGGCGTCCAGAGTCGCCACCGGGTCACTGCTCGCCGCCACGGTTTCAATGCGCAGCAGAAAATCCGGGGCGACCAGCATACCGGCCAGTGCGGCTTCGAGTCCCGCGTAAAAGTCGCCCATCTGTTTCTGCGCCTGTGCGGCGACGGCGACCCAGTGGTCGATGTCACTGTCTGTCATCGGTCGGCGAAACAGCTGCTGGCCGTAGTGGTCAACAAACGTGCGCGCGCAGCGCCGGTCAAATCGCTTTGCCGAGGCAGGACGGCACGGCACCAGGGTCTGCCTGCCCGCCTCGCTCACCACCGCCGCGGCTATGCCCTGTGCGGACAGGTGATACTGCTCGATACTGAACGGCGACAGGCCGGCTTCGCTGGTGCCCACCGCAATCAATCCCTCGGAGCGCCAGCCGCGCTCGAACCGGCCCACGATGGGAATATCGGCACCAAACACCGAGGCAATCGTGGCGCGGTACTGCGCCTCGGTGAGGCGACGCAACATCGGCGGTCCGGGCTCGGCGTCCGGCTCGGCGGCAGTCGCCGCGGCCAACGCAACGGGCGCGGGAACCGCCATTAAGGAAAGCGCCATACACAACGCCGCCAACAATGCTCTGCTCATGAAACTGTACTCCATTGGCTACACCGCGGTGTTAACACCCGGTGGGACCTCAACGATTGTCGTTCGAATAGTTATCGCCCCCGCGGCCAAAACCGGCGGCGTCGAGGGCTTCGTTCTGGCTCCTGGTCGCCCCGGCGACCACGTACGCCGGGATGGCCTCGAGTTCATACTGCGTCGACAGCGACGTGCAGCGCCCCGTGTCGGGATCCGGATCCGCATCCGCGTGCTCGTAGAGCGCGTGGTACACACCCTCGCAGGTGTAGCCCAGGACCATGGCCTTGCCGATGGACGAGCCGACGCGCAACTGCTCCGGCGCCAGGTTGCCCGTGCCGTCGGTGCCGTTGCGATACCCGAACTTGAAGTTGTAGAGGTCCTCGACACCGGTGTAGCCGGCAAGGTAGCCCGCCAGTTCACCCGCCTCGTCCAGCGTAACCTGCAGTCGGGCGCGGTCGAGCACGCGGTCGGTGCGGATACTGTTGACGATCCACTCGAAGCGCACGTCAACCGGCTCGGTAGTCAGCACGCCGTTGCGAATGCGGCCGGTGGTGCGCGCCTGGTATCGTTGGTCGGGGTGAATCGCGTAGGTCGCCCACGGCAGTGGCTCCCTGTTCGGGCTGAGCTGGATCGGGTCGGCGTTGGCGAACAGGCCGACTTCCACGTGGTCGTCATTGACGATGTCGTCGATGCCGGACACGGTGATCAGTATTCCCCAGGAGCCGGTCAGCATTTCGATGTCGAAACTGTTGGACAGGCCGGTCGACTGGTAGGCCGCCATACAGCCCATCACGCGGTAAAACTGGTTATCGATGCCCGCCTCACCGGACTTGCCGGTAAAATCGGCGTGAGGGCAAGCCCCCGGCTTCGGCGCGCCACCGCGCGAATCAACGCCGTCGATATCGATTCCCGATACACGCAGCCCTTCGCCGCTGACCGCGCGAAAGCGCGGGTCGGGCGCACCGAGTTCCGGGTTCATACAGTAATTGGACACCGCGTTGTCACCGAAGGCGGCGCCGAAGATACGACGCAGGTGCTCGTCCTCGGTTTCGCCCTCGCGCTGGCGCAGGCTCTGGACGTCGACAAATACCTCGCCGCGGTCGGCGTAGCCCTCGGTCATGCCACCGGGACAGGCGCCGGTTTTCGCGGCGTCTTCGGCAAGTGCGTAGCGAAAACCGGAGACAACAAAGCCTGCCACGCCGTCCTGGACGTAGTCAGGCAGGGATGTCTCAGCACGCACCGGTGTGCAAACGGCGGTCAAAAACAGCACAATGGTGAACAACCGTCCTACCTGTGACACGTGCAGTTTGACCGGTAGTTGTGGCAGTCGCCTCAACATGCTGAACTCCCTGTTATTTTTAACGGTATTGGACTGGCACTTGCCGTCGGGTGGTATCAATATAACACCCATGTAACAAACATCAATTGAACAAACGTTAAGAAGCGTTAATCATGGCGAGACCCAGACAGGCCAGAGACGAGGATATACTGCAGAGCGCCCAGCGCATCTACACGCAGCGCGGGCACGCGGGCTTCACCCTGTCCGAGCTGTCACGCGATGTCGGTCTCTCCCGGGCGGCGATCATCCAGCGCTTTGGCAACGCCGACACCCTGCGCATGCGGCTCGCGCGCGAGCGGGTGAACCTGTTCGAGCAGACACTGAAGGGTCTGCCGCAGGCCCGAGGTGGTGACGACCTGATCGCCCTGGCGGCTTTCATCGGCAGTATGGTCGCCGGCCAGCGGCAGTTCGCGGTCTTCATGCAAAACCTGGAGATGGACCTGGAAGACGGCGAACTGCGCGCGCTGGAAATCGCGCGTGGCGAGGCCCTCCTCGAAGCCATCAGCGCGCGCATGCCAACCGTGAACATTACCCGACGATCAGCGTCGCTGGCCTTTCGCGCACACCTGGCCGGATCCTTGATGCAATGGCAGGTCGAGACACGGGCAATCAGCACCGAGGATTTTCTCGCGGAACGTAGCCGCGAGTGGTTGAAGCTGGCCGGCATCCCGTACAGCCGGAGCGTGCATCGCTACCCGCCGTGGCGGGCATAACCCTGGTGTGGTCCTGACAAAAGTCATGGTCGCGGGCGCATCCACCACAGGCAAGCGCCAGTGCCCATGCAGTCATTCACAGCGCAGAATTTGCTGTAGCTTTAACGTCATCCACACCGCCGCATAGTCCCGCGGAATTTACCGGGAGACAGTCATGACCAGGACCCTGATCCGCAACGCCAGTATCTTCGACGGCACCGGAAGCGACACCTTCACCGGCGACCTGCTGATCGAAGGCAATACCATTGCCGCCGTCGGACCGGACGCCGCAGACCAGGCGGCCGACCGGGTAATCGACGCCACCGGCAAGTTCGCCATGCCGGGCATGACCGAGGGCCACGCCCACCTCTCCTTCGACGCCTTCACCTGCACCGAGGACCTGATCACACCGCCCCCGGAGGAGCACGCGTTCCTCACCGCGCGCGTGGCACACACCCTGCTCGATCACGGGTTCACCAGCGCCTACGGCGCCTCGGAGGCAAAACTGCGCCTGGGCGTGGCGGTGCGCAACGAGGTCGATGCCGGGCGCCTGCCCGGTCCGCGCATCCGCGCCGGCTCGCTGGAGATTACCGTGACGGGCGGTCTCGGCGACGAGAGCCGCATGCACAACCCGCGCAACTGCTACGAACTGTCCAGCGGCACTTCGCCCTCGATGGTCGTCAACGGCCCCGAGGAAATGCGCAAGGCGGTACGCATTTCCTGCCGCGAGGGCTGCGACAATATCAAGCTGGACGTATCGGGCGACCCGTTCTACCCCGAAATCCCCGCCGAGTGCACCACCATGTCGCTGGAGGAAATCCAGATGGCGGTGGATACCGCCCACGCCTTCGGCAAGAAGGTGAATGTCCACGCGCGCTCGATCGCCTCGGTGAAGCAATCGCTGATCGCCGGGGTCGACATGATCTACCACGCCGAATACACCGACGAGGAAACCCTGGACATGCTCGAAGCGGCCCGCGACCGCGTCTTTGTAGCGCCCAGCATCGGGCTGTTCCACACGATGTGGCACGAGGGGGCCGACCACGGGATGCCACGCGAGGTCACCACGGCGATGGGCATCGACCGCCTGATCGAGGCGTCCATCCAGACCCACACCGAATTGCGCAAGCGCGGCGTGCGGCACCTGATCGGCGGCGACTACGGCTTCACCTGGAATATGCAGGGCACGCAGGGACGTGAATTGCAGTACTTTGTCGACTACTACGGCTACACACCGGCCGAGGCGCTGGTCTGCGCAACCCGCAACGGCGGCCTGGCCATGCGCAGCGAGGGCGACCTGGGCACCCTGGCCGCGGGACAACTGGCGGACATCCTGCTGATCGACGGCAACCCGCTGGACGACCTGTCGATCATGACCGACATCGAACGCATCCCGATGGTCATGAAAGACGGCGCCATTCACCGGCTGGCGCCGGGCCTGGGCTGAGAACGTTGCCCGCCCGGCTCAGCCGCCGGGCGCCGGCGCCGGCTCGACGCCGAGTTTTTTCATGGCCAGGTCGCGCACCTGCGCTGGCTTGACCTTCTCGTTGCCGGTGAGACTGATTTCGGCGTCGCTCACCACCAGCACGTGACGCGGCAGCTTGAAACTCGCCAGCCGCTCTTTCAGAAACGCCATCAGAGCCTGTTCGTCGAATTCCCCGTCCTGCACGGGAACAACGCAGGCGACCACCATTTCACCGAGCGTATCGTGCGGCACGCCCACGGTCTGGCTGCGCTTGACCCCCGGGAACGCTGCGATTGCGGTGTCGACTTCTTCCGGCGACACGTTGGCGCCACCGGTCTTGATGATGTCGTTGAGCCGCCCCTCCCAGTACAGGCGGCCCTGCGCATCGAGGTAGCCGCCATCGCCGGTGCGGTAATAACCGCTGTCATCGAACACCACCGCCGGATCGATCCCGATGTAGCCGAGCATCAGGGTGGGCCCCTTGAGGCAAATCTCACCGCGCTCGCCCATCGGCACGACGTCACCGCTCAGCGGATCGATAATTTTCAGGGTATTGCCCGGCAGCGGCAGCCCGAAACTGCCCGCGTAATCTGCCTCACTGGCGGCGGCGTCGATACACGACACGATAGTCATGCTCTCGGTGGTGCCGAAGGCGTTGGGCACCTCCCAGTCCGTATCCACCGTGGGATGCCGGTGAATGATCTCGCCCTTGGTCACGTAGCGCAGCCGGTGCAGGTCCGCGTCGGCCCAGGCCTCGCACGCTTCCAGCCGCGCCCACTGGTGCGGTCGGCCGTTCATCATGGTCACCCGCTCGGCCTCGACCAGGTGCAGTGCCTCGTCGGCGTCAAACAGCGGCTGCAGGACCATCGCACCGCCGGTGGACAGGGCACATCCGACGACCATGGTGACGTTACCGGACCAGAAGAAGCCGTTGCCGGTCCAGCACCGCGCCGGTTCACCGATGCAATACACCCGCGGCCAGCGCCACCACTGGATGGCGAAGGCGCGCTGCGTGTGCAGGATGCCCTTGGGCAGGTTCGTAGTGCCCGAGGAGAAAAACAGCCCGCCGGCATCGGTCGGGCAGACCGCGCGCGAGCGCGCCTCAACCACTTCGTCGGCGATGGTTGCGCCGCGATCGAGAAAGCTCGTCCAGCTCTCCATAGACGGCGGTGTGTGACTCGAACTACCGGTAATACCGTCCAGGCGCACCCGGTGGCGCAGGTACGGATAGCGGGCGGACGCTATCGCGCCCGGCAGTGCGGCATCCAGACCCGGCTCGAGCCGCGCCAGCAGTGCGGCAAAATCCTTGTTCAACACGGCATCTTCGAACAACAGCACCGAGATATCCGCCGCCGCCAGCAGCTGATCCAGTTCCGGCTCGGTTGAAAAGGTACTGAGCGCCACGGACACACCGCCGGCCATGGCGATACCGAACAGCGCCGCTAAATATTCCGGGCGGTTGGTCATGAGAATACCGACGCGGTCGCCGCGCCCGACGCCGCAGGCCACCAGCGCGCGGGCCACGGCCTGCGAGTGGGCCAGCAATTGGGCGTAGGTCCAGCGCAACTCGTGTCCACCGACCGCCAGCACTACCGCCTCGCTGTCGGCGTGGCGTGCAACTACCTCCTCCAGGTAGCCCGGTATGGTCAGCGCGCCCATGCCCGGCTCATCGGCCAGCGGTGGTCCCTCGGCGATCGACAGACCGTCCCGGTTCACGGTGACTCCCATGGCGGCGTATGCGACCGCTAGCGCGGCAGCCCGACCTCGGCAAAGCCGGTGAGAATGGTCTCGCCGTCCTGCGTGGTCTGCTTCACTTTCACCTGGACGATGGGACCGCCGTAGGGCGATGTGTCCTGCTTGTCCGTGATCTCCCCATCGAGGTAGGTGATGTCGCCCTCGAAGGCGGGACTGCGAAACTGGGACTTGGAGTGCCAGACATAGCCGTCATGGCCCGCCCAGTAGGACACGTAGTCGACAAACCAGGCATTCATGGACGCGCCGTAGCCGTACGCACCACCCATGCCGATCTGGTCGCCCTTGTCGGCATTGATATGACCGCTGGACGGCCCGTGGAACAGCCCGTCGCCCATGCGCGGGTCGATCTGCCGCGCTTCGTAGTCGTAGCTCATGTTGTCGGCGAAGCCGGCATCTTCGGTGGCCGGGTCATGCACGCCCTCGGGCACGTTCCAGCGCCAGGTGCCCCAGATGTTCTCGCGATGGGCGCGTCGTTCCAGCGCGAACGTCACCAGCGAGTGCGGGCCGATCACGCGGCGCGGCAGGACATCGCCGACCTTCACGTCGCTGTAACAGGGCGATACACCCTCGCGGTTGGACTTGATCCACGCCAGGCGCTCTTTCTCCACCGCTTCGAGCTCAGCGGTATTCCAGCGGCGCGGGGCGCGTTGCTCGCGATCGTACATACCGCGCTTCTTGGCCTCTTCCACCAGATAGCGGATCGCCGTCGCGCGCTCGCGCGCGACCAGGGCGCCGTGCTGGTTGCGGTGCTCGGTATCGCCGCGGGCAAACACCGTGGGGCCCGCGAATTTCGTCTCGGACACGTCGTACCCGTCAAAGGTGCGCTGCTGGGTCAGCTTGTCGCCGGGCCGGATGTGCGTTCCGTAAAACCACCACTCCTCGCCGCCGAAAATCAGGTGCGAACCGGGAATCTTTCCGACACAGGTCGGGTGGCAGCCGTGGCCGTAGTCCATGGCCACGGTAAAGGATTGCGGCGCGACGATTCCGCCGAAGCGCGAATCGCGCGCGAACTGTTCGTCCCAGTGCACCGGGTTGGGATAATCCATGGCCTGCACCCAGCGGCGGATATCGGTCGCGCTGCACGGATCCCACAACTCGGCAAAGACAACCGGCTTGCCGACCCACTTGTCGAGGTCGCTCAGGTCCAGTTGCACCGCACTCTCTTCGGCCTTGGCAGTCATGTCACATTCCTTTTTATCGTTAAGCTTGCGGGTTACTCGGCGCGTGGCGCCACGCCGACCTCGATCCAGTCGTCAACGACGCGCACGTCATAGGTGTCAATCGGTGCGGTGGCAGGCAGGTCCAGCGCGGCGCCTGTCTCCAGGTCGAAACGCGCGCCGTGCACCGGACAGGTGATCTTGCAGCTGCGGACCCGGCCGTTCCAGAGCGGTTTTTCCTGGTGCGAACAGATGCCCGACACGGCGAGCAGGCGGCCGCCGACGTTACACACCAGCACCCAGGTGTCATTGATTTTCGCGTGTTTCTTCGCGCCCGGCGGGATATCGGCCGCCGCGCAGAAACGGGTGAATTCACTCGTCATACCACGACCGATACTCAGCCGGCGCCACTGACGTAGCGATCCACCGCCTGCTCGAAGTGACGCACGCGAATTTCCTGGTAGTTGCCCAGAGTGATGCCCGGCTTGGCCGAGGCTTCCAGGCCGCGCTGCTGCAGGAACAGGTTGTCAGTATCCTGGTCGAGGATGTCTCCGAACCCCGGATCCATGCCCTCGGCTTCCTTGAACGACTGGTGGTCCTCAAGGTGCACGCGCTCTGCCGGTTCCGGGCGCGAACCGTCTCCCGGCAGCGGCCGCAGGAAAAACACTTCGTACAGGCTGCGGCGGTGATCGTCGGGATCGGGCCGGAAGCGGTACACCATCGGCAGCGAAATACCCGGAAACAGGAAGGTGTTGGGAAACACGGTGTAAGAAAAACAATCGAGCAGTTCCGCGTCGGAGACCCCGGACAGGTCCGACCCTGTCGCCTGTTCGAAGGTGCCGCGCAGCATGTCCGCCATGCGCTGGCGCGCGGTTTCGCCGTCTTTGAGCGTGCGGTCGACGTCGCCCAGGACCGACGCGTCACCCACCGTGAACTGGTCGATAATGTCCTGCTCGGTGACCTGGCCTTTCAGGTGCGGACTGACCACACCCAGCGAGGATATGAACCGGTTCACGTGTTCGCCGTAAATGTCGTACTGCGAGTTGCCATCGGCGTTGGACGGCGCCACCTGCGGGTGCGTTTCGATCACGTGGTAGGCCTCCATGAACGCCTCCATCGTGAGTTTCCAGTTCGCCGGGATATGCTTGGACACGTGGCAGTGCACGTAGCGATCCTCGAGCCCCCACTCGCGGATGTGGGTCATGAACTCCTCGCCCAGGTACTCCTCGAGCGACGGCGCGTCGTGATCCATGTTGATAAAGATAAACCCGCCGAGGCGCTCGACCCGCGCCTGCGGCAGCGAGAAGTCGCCGGACTGCACATGCGGGAAATCCCAGTCGCACAGCATGCCCTGGTGACTGCCGTCGAGGTTCCAGGTCCAGCCGTGGAAGGGACATTTGAACTCCGTGGCGTAACCCTCGGTGCCCGGCGCGCGCAGCATGGTCCCGCGGTGCAGGCAGGCGTTGTAGTAGGCCTGCACCTTGTCCTCCTCGACCCGCGTGACAATGAAGGAGTGGCGCCCGATGTCGTAGACGTAGTAATCCCCGACCTCCGGGATGTGCTCCTCGCGGCAGGCGAACTGCCAGGTGCGGGTCCACAGGTTGTCGTACTCGCGACGGGCGAAATCCGCCTCGATATAGCGGTCGATCGAGATATCCTCGTCGCCGAGAAATGCATAGGATTCGGAGCGCACCCAGCGCGGCGCGGCCACCTTGTCGGCGGCGATAATATCCTGCGTGCTGGGTTCATCCGGGTAGCGGGCGTCACCCGGCTTGAGTGCTGCCTGTGCCGATGTACTGTTTGCCATGCTGCTTCCCTCCACCGGGATCACCGGGCTGTTGCCGACCCGGAAATTATGCCACCCGGGTGGGGGCACCGAATGACTGCGACCGCACAGCCACTTGCCCTTGTATGACCCATAGTACAACAGTGTTGTCTTGGCCCGGTACGGTGCTTTAACCTGCCTGTCATCGGTAAATGCAGGCACTGCCGGGAGGCCACAGGGCATGATACGGGGAATTCACCACGTCGCGGTTCACGTCAACGATCTGGAGGCGATGATCCACTTCTACCGCGAGGCCTTCGGTTTCGAGGTGGTGGGAGAACCCTTCGCGTGGGAGAACGATGCCTTCATCGACAAAATCGTCGATGTGCCCGGCTCCGCGTCCAAGGGCGCCATGCTCCGCGCCGGCACCTGCTACCTGGAGATGTTCCAGTACAGCGCCCCCGCGCCGGACTCGACCACCCCGCTGAACGCCTACGACAAGGGCTATACCCATTTCTGCGTGGACGTGACCGACATCGAGGAGGAGTTCGAGCGCCTCCAGACGCTGGGCATGACCTTCAACCAGTCCGCGCCGATCGACGTGGGCCACGTGAAAACCATTTACGGCCGCGATCCGGAAGGCAACCTGGTGGAACTGCAAGAGACGACCGACAGCTGTGATTTTCCGCTCACCGCCCTGCCCCCCGTAAACACCTAGGGGTTAGGGCACAGCACTCCCCACTCGGCACACCATGCGCACCACCCCGGTCACCCTGAACGACAAGTACCTGCAACATGGCGGGCGGGTGTACATGAACGCCAACCAGGCGCTGGTGCGCCTGCCGCTGGACCAGGCGCGGCGCGACCGCGCTCAGGGCCGCAAAACGGCGGGTTTCATCTCCGGCTACCGCGGCTCTCCGCTGGGCGTGTACGACTCGGCACTGTGGGGCGCGCAGGCAATCCTCGACGAACACGATATCCGCTTCCGGCCCGGGTTGAACGAGGAGCTGGCGCTCAGCGCCATTCGCGGCACGCAGGAGCTGCACTGGTTCGGCCAGTCGGCTTACGACGGCGTGTTCGGCCTGTGGTACGGCAAGGGCATCGGCGTGGACCGCGCCTGCGAGTCGATGAAACTGGGCAATTTCGAGGGCGCCGCGGCCGACGGCGGGTTCCTGGTCGTCGCTGGCGACGACCACGGCGGCAAGTCTTCAGATAGCGCGCACCAGTCCGAGCACACGCTGATCGCCGCCATGATCCCGGTGCTCTACCCCGCTACGATCGACGAGATGATCGAGTTCGGCCTCGCCGGGTGGGCCATGTCCCGCTTCAGCGGCTGCTACGTGGGGCTCAAGACGATTACCGACACGCTCGACTTGTCCGCCTGCATCGAGTTACCCGACCCGTTTCGAAATTTCCGCCTCCCCACCGACATCACACTGCCGGCGCAGGGACTGAACTGCCGCGAGAACCTGCCGCCGCTGGTCGAGGAAGAGTGGCTGGTGAATTACCGGCTGCCCGCCGCCACCGCGTTCGCC
Organism: uncultured Halioglobus sp.; assembly: GCA_964351485.1. GTDB lineage: Bacteria > Pseudomonadota > Gammaproteobacteria > Pseudomonadales > Halieaceae > Marimicrobium. The sequence goes on along the minus strand of CAYGOX010000006.1, from coordinate 2,409 downwards.
CGCGCCAACGGCCTGGACCGCGTGATCATCGACGGGCCCCGCCGTGAACTGGCGATCATCAGCGCCGGCAAGGCCTACCTCGACCTGCGCCAGGCGCTGGAAGACCTCGGCCTGGACGAGGCCGCCTGCCAGCGCCTGGGCATCCGGGTCTACAAACCGGGGCTGATCTGGCCAATGGATCCGCAGGGGCTCGAAGCCTTTGCGCGCGGCAGCTCGGCGGTGTTGGTGGTCGAGGAGAAGCGCCCTGTCATCGAGGACCAGGTGGCCCGCCATCTCTACGCCCTGGCGGGCGAGGAGCGCCCTGCGCTCGCCGGCAAGGCCGACCTGCGCGGTCAACCGTTGCTGCCCGCCATCGGCGAGCTGAATGCCGGCACCGTGCGCGCAGCGCTCACCCGGGTTCTGGGCCAGCTGGGCGTGGCCACGCCCGCCCTCCAGGCGCGGGCCGCACACTTTAAAGCGTTAGCTGAGCGCGCAGGCTCGCTGGGCAGCGGCGTCGCCCGCCCGGCCTACTTCTGTTCGGGATGTCCGCACAACACCAGCACGAGGCTGCCCGAGGATTCGCGCGCGATGGGCGGCATCGGCTGCCACGGGCTCGCCGCGGTCGTGATGGACCGCGACACCATGCAGTTCATGCCCATGGGGCACGAGGGCTCGCCGTGGACATCGGTCAGCCAGTTCGTCGACACACCGCACATGTTCCAGAACATGGGCGACGGCACCTATTCCCACTCCGGCGTGCTCGGCGTGCGCGCCGCGGTGGCGTCCGGCGTCAACATGACCTTCAAGATTTGGTACAACGACGCCGTTGCGATGACCGGCGGCCAGCCGGTCGAGCAGGCGATTTCACCCATCGACATGGTGGCGCAGTTGCTCGCCGAAGGCGTTCGCCCGGTCTACCTCGTGTCCGACGACCCGGGCAAATATCGCGGCCAGCGCCTGCCCGACAACGCGTCGCTGTACCATCGCGACGAGCTGGACCGGCTGCAGCGCGAGTTGCGTCAGATGCGCGGCGTCTCGGGTATCGTCTACGAGCAGACCTGCGCCACGGAGCTGCGACGCCGCCGCAAACGCGCGCTGGCGCCGGAACCGGATCAGCGCCTGTTCATCAATCCCGACGTCTGCGAAGGCTGCGGCGACTGCTCCGTGCAATCCAACTGCATCAGCATCGCGCCGCTGGAAACCGAGTTCGGCCGCAAGCGCCAGATCGACCAGTCAACCTGCAACAAGGATTACAGCTGCGCGAAGGGCTTCTGCCCCTCTTTCGTGACGGTCACCGGGGCCAGCATCGCGGCGCGCGCCAGCGCGGAGGCGGACCAGGTCGACGCGCTGCTCGCGCAACTGCCGCCGCCGGCGGCAACGGCGCCGACAGACGGTGTCTATAACATTCTCATTGGCGGCGTCGGCGGTACCGGCGTGCTCACCCTCGGCGCGCTGCTGGGCATGGCTGCGCATCTCGACGGGCGCGCGGCAACCGTGCTGGACATGACCGGCATGGCCCAGAAAGGCGGCGCGGTCACCAGTCACGTGCGTCTGGGCGACACGCCGCAGTCCATTCACAGCACCCGGCTCGCCGAAGGCATGTGCGACCTGCTGCTGGGGTGCGACATGATTGTCAGTGCCTCACAACCGGTATTGCGCACCTTCGCGCCCGGGCGCACGACGGCGGTCCTGAACACCGACGTGGCCCCGACCGGGGATTTCCAGAGCAACAAACATCTCGACCTGGACGCCGCGCGACTGCGCCGGGCCATCGACGATGCGCTCGACGGCGGCACCGCGTATTCGCTCAGCGCCAGCCGCCTGGCACGCGACCTCACGGGCGACAGTATCGGCACCAACATCCTGCTGCTCGGTTACGCCGTGCAGCGCGGCTTGATTCCACTGACCCTGGAATCGATAGAACAGGCAATCCGGCTCAACGGCAGTTTCGTGGAGGGCAACCTGCGCACGCTCGCGCTGGGCCGGCTCGCCGCGCACGATGCGGAGGCTCTCGCGGCGCTGCTCGGCCCACCGCCGGCGCCAGTGGCGCTCGACACTGTCGAGGAAGTACTCGACAGCCGCGGCAGACTGCTGCGCCGCTACCAGGACACCCACTACGCCGACCAGTATCAACAGTACATAGCGTCAGTACGCGAGCGCGTCGCAGCGCGCGGTCTCGAAAACGGCGACAGGTTCGTGCGCGAGGTCGCACTGACGCTGGCCAGGCTGATGGCGTACAAGGACGAGTACGAGGTGGCGCGGCTCTACACCGACGGCAACTTCACAGCGCGTCTGCGCGAGCAGTTTGACGGGGACTACAGCGTGTCGTTCAACCTCGCGCCGCCGCTGCTGCCGGGCACCGACGCGGCCACCGGACGACCGAAAAAACGCGCCTTCGGGCCGTGGATGTTCAAGGCACTGGGCGTACTG
>CAYGOX010000005.1:31860-33910 GCA_964351485.1 uncultured Halioglobus sp. | reverse complement strand
AAACACCGGCTCGCCGGTCAGCGAAATTTCCTTGGCGGGCGACAGTCCGATCAGGCGCGGCAGTTTCTGGCTGAGCCCCCAGCCCGGGAGAATGCCGACGCGTGCGTGGGTGTCGGCAAAGCGCGCGTATTCCGATGCAATCAGCACGTCACAGGCCAGGGCCAGTTCAAAACCCCCGGTGACGGCGTGGCCGTTGATGGCGCCGATGATCGGGCCCTTGAATTCGGACATCGCCCAGGCCATCGCGTTGTTGGTTTCCTCGGCGGCGTTGTCGGAGTTGCCCGAGCCCAGCTCCTTGAGATCGAAGCCGGCGCAGAATGCCTTGCCGTTCCCGGTCAGGATGACCACGCGAATCGATTCGTCGCGATTGCAATCGTCAAAGGCCGCCACGAATTCCTTGCGCAGGGCGCGCGAGAGGGCGTTCATCTCGTCGGGGCGGTTCAGGGTGATGACGGCGTAACCGTCGTGCTTTTCCAGCAGTACCAGGCTCATGGTGTCTCCTTGATGACGCTTTGTGTCAACTTTCAGCGAACAGCGAGGGCGCCTTGAGCAGCCCCAGTTCCTTGGCGATGGCCGGCGCATGCAGCACCTTGTGCGGTCGCCACTCTTCCTTCGGTTCGTTGCAGGCCAGCCATGCGACCACGGCGGCGATGGCGGCGGGGGAGCAGGGCTTGTAGCGCTCCATCAGGGATTCGTCCATTCCCGCGGCGCGCATCACTTCGGTGATGACCGTTCCCGGTTCCATATTGTAGGCGACGATACCGCGCTTGCCGTGCTCGGCGCGCAGCGCGCCGGCCATGCGGCCGAAAGCGGCTTTGGAAGCGGGGTAGGCGAAGCCCCAGCCGCCCTCGCTGGCCGGGACCGGCGGATCGTTGAAGGCCGTCCATGACAACATGTTCAGCACCAGTGCGCCGCCATCGGCTTCCAGCGCCGGCATAAGGGCGCGGGTCAGGGCCAGCGGGGAATAGACGTTGCCCTGGAAGATCGCGTCCAGTTGCTCGCGGGTGACGACCATCAGCGGCTCCTGGTTGCCGTCGCCCTGGTACACCGCATTGTTGAACAGCAGGTCGATGCGACCGAAGTGTTCGACTGCCTGCTGCGCCGCCGCGACCACCGACGCCTCGTCGAGGATGTCGGCGCGCAGGCACAGCGCTTCGCCGCCCACGGCCTCGACGGCAGCGCGGGTGCTCTCGAGGCTGCCCGGCAGCGGGCGATTGCCGCCGATGTAGTCGTGGCTCTCGCCATCGGCGAGCGTGCGCGCGGTGATCGCCACCTTGTAACCGCATTTGGCCAGCGCAACCGCCGATTCGGCGCCGATGCCGCGGCTGGCGCCGGTGATGAAGGCTACTTTGTCACTCATTGTTATTCTCCTGTGTCGCGTCCAGCAGTGCCTGCAGGCCGCCGATTACGGTGTTCAATCGTTTTTCTCCGAGCAGCGTTGCGTACTGCTCCCATACCGTGCGCGTCGAGACGCCCAGTTCGCGCACGAAGGTTTTGCCCCGGCGGGTAAAGCTCACGAGCTTGGCGCGCGAATCGGCGGGGTCGGGGTGTCGCTCGATCATCCCCATATCTTCCAGTTCGTGGAGGATGGTCATCATCGATTGTGGACGGATGCCGGCGGCGTGTGCGATATCGACGCTGCGACTGGGGCCGTGGCGGCCGAGGTAGAGAAACACCTCGCGGTGCCGCCTGCCGATGCCGGGGATATTGCGCGCGTGGAGGTCGTCGTCGAGCCGGCGCTGAAAGTCGCGCAGCGAGAGCATCAGGATCTGGCCGAGGTTGGCGGGCAGGTCGTCGCGCTGGTCTTCGTGCGGGTCGTCGCGCTGGTCTTCGCGCATTGCAAATGCCGGACTGTAAGGTAAACTTATAAACAGTTTATCTGATTGGTTGTTAGCGTCAACCGGAGTCACGCGTATGTTCCAGGTGTTTGCCAACTGTCCCGAAACCATGGGTCCCGGAGAAATCGCCGCGCGGGCGGTGCGCGCCGAGGCCATGGGCTACGACGGCCTGCAGCTGCCCGACGCGGTACACGACGGCCTGCTGCTCTCGG
>CAYGOX010000005.1:19546-31850 GCA_964351485.1 uncultured Halioglobus sp. | reverse complement strand
CGGCCATGGCGCTGAACGCCACCAACCGGCTCATTGTCGGTACCGGGGTGCTGGTCGCCTTTGCGCGCAGCCCCATGGTGACAGCCATCGCCGCCTGGGACCTGCAGCAGATGTCCGGCGGCCGTTTCGAGCTCGGCCTGGGCACGCAGATCAAGCCCAATATCGAGAAGCGCTATTCCTCGCGCTGGGATTCGCCGGTGCCGCAGATGCGCGAGTACATCCAGTCACTGCGCGCGATATTCCACACCTTCCAGACCGGCGAGCGCCTGAATTTCGAAGGGGAACACTACACCTTCACCAAGCTGCAGCCGTTTTTTAACCCGGGGCCGATCGAGCACCCGGATATCCCGGTCCTGGCCGGCGCGGTCGGTCCGGCGATGACCCGTATGGTAGGGCGTATCGCCGACGGCATGATCAGCCATCCCACCAACACGCCGCCGGAGTACATTCGCGAAGTCTGCCTGCCGCGGCTGCAGGCCGGCTTTGAACAGGCCGGGCGCGATGGCGCCGACTTCAAGCTGTTGCTCGGCCCGCTCACCGCCACCGGCAAGGACGAACAAACGCTGCAGGCTGAGCGTGAGAAGCAGCGCAGCCTGCTCGGGTTTCTCTATTCCACGCCGGCGTACTGGCCGACGCTGGAACTGCTCGGCTGGCAGGACATGGGGCAGCGCCTGCTCGACATGACCCGCACCGGGGACTGGGGCGAGATGGCGTCGATCATCACCGACGAGGTGCTGGAGCGGATCATCCCCATCGGCACCTACGACGAGATCGAGGCGATCTACCGGGAGCGCTACGAGGGCCTGACCACGCGCATTACCTTCCCCATGCCCGAAGACCCGGCCGACGACGCCCTGGCCGCCGAGGTGATCGCCCGCCTGAAAAATTAAGGTCCCGTAACCTTACCCACCCGGCACGGGCGATTGCTTGCATTCGTTTCCGGAAGTCGCTACTTTTTGAACTACAAGTACAAAATGTTTCGCCGGAGCCGCCCGCCCGCACCATGCCCACGTTATCGCGTTTTTTCGCCGTGCCGTTCGCGGTGTTTTTGCTCGCTGCCTGCCGCTCTGCCGCCCTGGAGCCGCCCGCGCCGGGTGTGACCGCCGACTGGCCGGCCTATGGCGCCACCGCCGGTGGCACCCACTTCTCCCGCGCGACGCAGATTACCCCCGACAACGTCGCCGGTCTGGAAGTGGCCTGGCATCACCGCTCCGGTGACTATCGCCAGGGGCGCGCCGCCGCCGAGGGCGAACCCTGGGATCTGCTGCCCAGTTCGATGCAGGTCACGCCGATCGTGGTGCGCGACCGCCTGTATTACTGCACGCCCTTCAATCGCGTGTTCGCCCTCGATGCGCAGACGGGTGAGGAAATCTGGTCGTTCGATCCCGGCGTCAACATGGACAACCACCCGGTGTTGTCGCACTGCCGCGGAGTGAGCAGCTGGGAGTCGGGCAAATCGGGCGTGTGCGAACACCGCATCATCCATGGCACACTCGACGCCCGCCTGATCGCCCTGGACGCCAACACCGGCCAGCGCTGCGAAGACTTTGGTGACGGTGGCGAGATCGACACCAGCCACGGCATGTCGCGCTTCGATCCGCCCGAGTACGGCATTACCTCGCCGACCGCGATTCTCGGCGATACCGTGATCACCGGCTCGATGGTGCTGGACAACATCCGCACTGACATACCCGGCGGCATCGTGCGCGCGTACGACGTGCGCACCGGCGCGCTGAAGTGGGCGTTCAACCCGGTGCCGCCCGGCGGCCGGCAGCGCAACGACGATGGCACCTGGCGTAACGGTACCGCGAACGTCTGGTCGATGATCTCGGTCGATGCGCAGCGCAATCTCGTATTCCTGCCCACCGGCAATACCTCGCCGGACTACTACGGCGGCCACCGGGATGGCCTGGACTACTATTCCAGCTCCGTTGTGGCGCTTGACGGGACGACGGGGGAGGTCGTGTGGCACTACCAGATGGTGCACCACGATATCTGGGATTACGACACCCCGGCGCAACCGACGCTGGTGGATCTGGTTGTCGACGGCCAGTCGGTGCCGGCCCTGGTTCAGGTTACCAAGATGGGCATGACCTTCGTGCTGAATCGCGAGACGGGCGAGCCGCTCTGGCCCATCGAGGAGCGTCCGGTGCCGCAGACGCCCACGGTGCCCGGCGAACAACCGGCTCCCACGCAACCGTTTCCCACACACGTGCCCTACACGGTGGAGCACTCGATCACGCCCGATGACGCCTGGGGCCTGACCTTCATCGATCGAGGTATGTGCAAAGACATCATCAAGCAGTACCACTACGCCGGCCCCTACACGCCGCCATCGGAGCAGGGCACGATCAACTTTCCGGGTAATGCCGGGGGCAACAACTGGGGTTCGCCGGCAATCGATCCGGCCTCTGGTGTGATGGTGGTGTACACCAACCGCGTGCCGACCTATACGAAGCTGATGCCGCGCGAGGAGTGCGCTGACTCGATGCAGCCACAGCAGGGCACACCGTACTGTGTCGATTCCTCGTTCCTGCTGTCGCCGCTGGGCATGCCCTGCGTGGCGCCGCCCTGGGGCACGCTCGATGCTATCGACCTGGTCAACGGCAAGACGCTGTGGAGTGTGCCGCTGGGCACGACCCGCGACCTTGCGCCTTTCCCGTTCTGGTGGATTCGGGGCCTGCCGGGGATGGGCGGCCCCATGGTCACCGCGAGCGGCCTGGTGTTCTCCGGCGTGAGCAACGAGCACGCGCTGCGGGCGTTTGACCTGGCCAGCGGCAAGGAATTGTGGAAGGGGGCGCTGCCCACGGCCGGCAATGCCGTGCCGATGACCTACCAGGTGACACCCGGCGGCCGCCAGTTCGTGGTGATCGCGGCGGGCGGGCACTGGAGCGGCGGCAGTCCGCCCGGGGATCACATCATTGCGTTTGCGCTGCCACAGTAGGGTGCCTGGACGTGTCGTACTCAACCACCGGTGAGGAAATACTATGATTCGAACGATGCTTGCGCTGCCGAGGGTCGCGCTCCTGTCGATGTGCCTGGTATCACCCGGCGTCGCCGCCTACGAGCCGCCGCGCACCGCGCAGGGCAAACCGGATTTCACCGGGGTGTGGCAGGTGCTCAACACCGCCAACCACAATCTCGAGGCGCATACCGGTCGCGCGGCGCAGGTGATGCGCGAGGGGCCGGTGGTGCCGGTGCCGGCGAAAGAACTGGTGGCGCTGGGCGCCGTGGGCGCGCTGCCGCCGTCACTGGGTGTGGTTCAGGGCGGAGAGATTCCCTACAAGCCCGGCGCGTTGGCGCGGCGCGATGAAAACGCCGCGAACTGGATCACCGCCGATCCGGAAGTGCGCTGCTACCTGCCCGGTATTCCCCGTGCAACCTACATGCCGCACCCGTTCAAGATCGCGCACAACGACAGCGCGCTGCTGTTTTCCTACGCCTACGCCGGGGCGGTGCGCAATGTCGCGCTGAGCGATCCGGGCCCCGCGCCGATCGACTCGTGGATGGGGCAAAGCTGGGCGCGCTTCGAAGGCGACACGCTGGTGATCGAAACCACCGGCATGAACGACTCGACGTGGCTGGACCGCGCGGGTAACTACCACAGCGACAAGCTGAAGGTGACCGAGCGATTCGTGCGCACCAGCGATCACACCATTGATTACAGCGCGACCCTGGAAGATCCGGAAGTCTTCACCCGGCCCTGGACCATTCGCATGCCGCTGTACCGCCGGGTCGGTGCGGACGCCAACATGTTGCAGTTCAACTGTGTCGAGTATGTAGAGGAGCTGATGTATGGGCATTTGCGCAAACAACCGCTCGACTAGCGCGGTCGTGGTGCGTGCTGCGCTCACGCTCGGTGTTGCGCTGTGCGCCGGCCTGGCCCGCGCGGACGCCGGTTGGGAAACGCCGCGACTGCCCTGGGGCGCTCCCGACCTGCAGGGCATCTGGACCAGCGCCACGCTCACCACGCTGACGCGACCCGACGAGTACGAGAATCTGGTGCTGACACCGCGCGAGGTGGCGCAGGTGGAACGCCGCGGCGAGGAGCAGCTGGAGGAAATCGACGACCTGCCCGAGGGCGATCTGGAGGCCGGCGCCAATGTCGGCGGTTACAACGCGGCCTGGATTGACCCGGGCACGCGCGCGCTGCGTGTGCAGGGCGAGCCGCGCAGCTCCATTATTGTCGAGCCCGACGACGGCCAGGTGCCGTACAACCTGCGCGGGCGGGCGCGCTTTTACTGGCAGGGCTACAAGTTCATGCGGCGCCACGACAATCCCGAGGAGCGCCCCCTGGGAGAGCGCTGTACGGTGGGATTCGGCTCGACCGGCGGGCCGCCCATGCTGCCGGTGTTGTACAACAATAACTACCAGTTTGTGCAGACGCCCGACGAGGTGCTCATTCTGGTGGAGATGAACCACAACGTGCGCACCATCCGCCTCGATGCACAACCGCTGCCCGCCGCCGTGCGGCCGTGGCTGGGCGATTCGGTCGGGCGCTGGGACGCGGATACCCTGGTTGTCACGACCACCGGTTTTCACCCGCAGCAGAACCTGCGCGCGGCGATCAAGCACCAGTTTTACATGACCAGTGACACCGTGGTCGAGGAGCGTTTCACGCGCGTCTCGGCGCACGAAATTCTCTACCAGTTCACGGTAACCGACGAGAGCATCTACCGCCGGCCGTGGAAAGGGGAGTTGACCCTGCGCTCGACCGAGGGTCCGATTTACGAGTACGCTTGTCACGAAGGCAATTACGCGCTGCCCAACATACTGGCCGGGGCGCGGCAGGAGGAGCAGGAGTAATGCAGGTATTTGACGGGTTTTCGACAAGACTGGCATCGCTGGCGGCACTGGCGGCTGCGGTGGTCGCGGGGTCGTGGCAGTCCTGGGCGCACCACGCGTTCTCGGCGGAGTTTGACAAGGACGCGCCGGTAAACCTGGCCGGCACTGTCACCAAGGTCGAGTGGATCAATCCCCACGCGTGGATTCACCTGGATGTCGCCGGCGATGACGGCGAGACAGTTGCCTGGATGGTCGAGGGCGGCACTCCCAACACACTGCTGCGCGCCGGCATCCACAAAAACTCGGTGCCGATCGGTGCGCAGATCAAGGTGCGCGGTTACCAGGCCAAGGACAAGCGCTGCACACCCGCCTGCAAGGCCAACGGTCGAGACCTGACCTTTGCCGATGGCCGCAAGGTGTTCATGGGCTCGTCCGGCACCGGGGCGCCGCGCGATGGTTCCGATCCGCGCGAGCGCTAGTGCCGATGTGCTGCGCCGTGGGTTACCGGGGCGGGGTGGTGCGTGATTAACCGCGCGATTCACGATTTCGCGCTCTGGGTGGATGCCCAGCCGTTCAGTACGGCGCTGCACGAATCGTTTTACATGTACAACTGGGTGGAGTCGACCCATGTGCTCGCGCTGATGGTGAGCCTGGGCATCCTCTTCCTGATCGACCTGAAAATTCTCGGGCTGGCGCTGCCCGCGATGCCGGCGGACGACCTGGCGCGGCGACTGAACGTGCCGATGCTACTCGGCTTCGCGCTCATGTTTATCACCGGTCTGGCGCTGTTCTACGCGATCCCGGTGCGCACCTCACAGAGTGTCTGGTTTCGGCTCAAGTGCGTGCTGCTGGTGTGCGCGGCGCTCAACGCGTGGCTGTTTCATCGCCGTATGCGACAGCAGGCGCCGGGCTGGGAACAGGCGCAGCGCGCACCCGCGTCGCTGCGTCGAGGGGCGGCGCTGTCGCTGGTGTTCTGGAGCCTGATTGTGTTGTGCGGTCGCTTTATCGCTTACGACTGGTTTGATTGCAGTGGTGAGCCCGGCCCGTTCGTCTCCGCGGTGGCCGGCTGTATTCCCGGTCAGTCGGTGTTCCTGTGAGTATTGCCCGTGTGAGCGCCTATCCGCGCACGCTGGCGGTATTGGCCCTGGTGTTGCTGGGGCTCGTGGCGGCGTTTACCGATCACCGTGTGGCGGTGCACGCGCAGTTACTGCCCGTGTTCGAGTGGATGGAAACCACACCGCTGGGGGTGGCGGGCAAGACCTGGGGTGGGGTGTTTGCCGTGGTGCAGGCGCTGCACCTGCTGTCGATGGCGCTGCTCGGTGGTGCGGTGCTGGCGGCTGACACCCGGTTGCTGGGTTTTGCATTTCGCGACGTGCCCCTGGCGAACTGGCAGGCACAGTGCGACCGCCTGTTTGATGTCGCGCTGGTGATGGTGGTGCTGTCCGGTGTGTTCATGGCCTGCGGTGTCGCCGTGAAGATCTACTATCTGCCCGTGTACTGGTACAAAATGCTGGCGCTGGCCACCGGTGTGCTGTTTGTCTACTGCATTCGCCGGCCCCTGTTGCGCCAGCCGTCCCCGGAAGTGTCTGCCGGCCTGCACAGGCTGGTGGCCATCGCCTCGCTCATGATCTGGTTCAGTGTGGCGGCCACCGGTCGCTGGATAGGATTTTCCTGATGCCTGCAGATGTGAAAGACAGTGTCGATCATGCCACGCAGGCTGCGCGGCGCGACGCGCGTGTGGCGGCGGTCTGTTTTTGTGCCGTGGTGATTGCCGGTTTCACGGTGTACTGGGTGTTGCAGATCCAGGCGGTGCGGGAAATGCTCAAGCTCGCCTACGGATAGGCAGCCCCATCTACCGGTTGTCCGCTCAGGGTTGTACAGTCCGTACGCTGTTCTCGATGCGGTAGTCAAACGACAGGCCGTCGCGCAGCTCGACAGCACCAGAGTAAAAGCCGCTGGTCGATAGCGTGACCGTGACATCCTGATCTGTACGATTCTGCCAGAACCAGCCGTGAATACCGTTAAACGGCGCGGTGTATCGGCCGTGCTGTTGCGCTGCGCGTGCGGCCTCGAAACTCACCGCCTTGCCGGGCCCGGCGTCCGCGGGCTCCGCGTGCAGGTCGTAGCGCACTTCGCCGGTGGCCTCCCAGCTGAACAGCAGCGTTGCGCCTGCGTCCATTACGTACTTGTATTCCACCGCTTCGAAGGGCGCGAGTACGAAAGTGATCGTGTCGCGCTGCCAGCGGTCCTGTTCACCGCGCAGGGCGCCTTGTCGGGTCTCCTGCAGGCCGGTCAGACCAAGGCGCTGGCCGGTACCCAGCGGATCGTAACCGTACTCCGCCGGCAGCACCACGGCGAAGAGCAGCGCGAGGGCCACGGTTAGCGCACCGAGTGTCGTGAGGGCCAGTGTTCGGCCGCCCGGTGTCCGGGTCGATTCGCTACTCATGTGAGCAGCCATCCGGCGAACTGGTTGCCCGCCAGGACGAAACCCGCGCAGAGCAGTACGGCGTTGGCGCCGTAGGCCTGCCGCGCAAAGCCCGGTTGCCGGCGCCACGTAACGAGTAACAGGAGTACCAGCCCCAGTGCGGCGAGTTGCCCCAGTTCGATGCCGAGGTTGAAGCTGAGCAGGTTGGGAAGCAGGCCGGGGCTGTCGTTCACGTAGCCCTGCAGTCGCGTGGCCAACCCCAGCCCGTGTACGAGACCGAAGGCAAACACCGCCACCCGCGCGTCGGGCACGATACCGGCGAGGCTGCGAAAGCCGCCGAGGTTTTCAAAGGCCTTGTACACGATGGATGCGCCGATCACCGCGTCGACCAGGTAGGGGTCGACGCTCCAGGCGCGCCAGACACCCAGCAGCAGCGTGAGACTGTGGCCCAGCGTGAACAGTGTGACGAAGAGCACCACGTCGCGCGCCCGGAACAGGTAAAACACGACGCCGAGCAGGAACAGCAGGTGGTCCACGCCGGTAAACATGTGCTTCGCGCCGAGGTACACAAAGGGAACGGGGGCAGCGCCGGTGAGCGAGCGAACGTAGTCGGCGTTGCCCGCTTCGAGGTCGTGCGCTGCGAGGCCCTGCGATGCCAGTGTCAGCGCGAGCGCTACGCCGATTATTGCGGTTACACGGGCGTGCACGCGTCAGTCGGCCTCGCCCTTCACCCAGTACTGGTTGTGGCATGCGCGGCACACCTGGTAGATGCGACCCCCGGCGTCGAACAGCGCTTTACCATCGCGCGCCAGCGCAGCTTCGAGGCCAAGCCGGCTCGCGTTGACCAGGCCGCGTGAATACTCTTCCCAGTCCGCACCGGGTGATCGCCCGGGGAGCATCAGCAGATTCCCCGATTCGGCCAGGGTTGCGGCTGCGCTCATGACCTGTGCCCAGTGTTCGTCGGTGGTCGGCGTCAGGTCGCGCTCGCCTTCGCGGGTAATCACGAAGCCGGCAGAATCCCAGATAACTTCTGCCGCAGGCTCCAGTACCCAGTGCATCAGTTCCTGGATGCTGAGGGTCGCGGCGAACTTTGGCTCGTCTTTGACCGTGGAGTCGGGAGGGCTGCAGGCCGCAAGACACACGCCGATTACCATGGAGGCAGCGGTGATTGACCATCGATGAGTCCGGGGCACGACTGAATCCGTCACGGGTGTGTCTCCTGTCCAGGGGCACCGGGGCGGCCCGGTTTTGCAACGATGGTAAAGCGTTTCGATGTGAGCGGCCAGCCGCTTGAAGGTCGCCGGGTAAGGCCGTATTCTCGCTAGCGCAGTTCCGTCCCCTCGATCAATCACAGGATACCACCATGGCAGATACCGGCTTGCAGCTTCGCTCCACCGTCCGTGAGGACAACACACTCGAAATCAGCCTGGTCGATGTGCCGATTCCCGAGCCGGCCCCGGACGAGGTGCTGGTGCGCATCGAGGCGACGCCGATCAACCCGTCGGACCTGGGCCTGCTGTTTGGTCCGGCAGACCCGACCACGGCCCGGTTCGAAGGAACGCCGGAGCGGCCGGTGGTGACAATGGATATACCGCCGCAGTTCATGCCGATGGTATCGGCCCGCCTCGGACAGTCCATGCCGGTTGGCAACGAGGCCGCCGGCACGGTGATCGGTGCCGGGTCGGAGGAGGCCGCCCAGGCGCTGATCGGCAAGCGGGTGGGCATTATCGGCGGTGCGATGTACGGCCAGTACCGCTGCGTCAACGCGTTTATGTGTCTGGAATTGGAAGAGGGCACGACCGCGGCACAGGGCGCGAGCTGTTTTGTGAATCCACTGACCTCGCTCGCGATGGTGGAAACCCTGCGCATGGAAAATCACAAGGCGCTGGTCCACACCGCAGCGGCGTCCAATCTCGGGCAGATGCTCAACAAGATCTGTATTGCCGACGGCATCGACCTGGTCAATATCGTTCGCAAGCCCGAACAGGTGGCGATCCTGGAAGATATTGGCGCGCGCTATATCGTCAATTCCAGTGAAGAGGGCTTCATGGACGAACTGACCGACGCGCTTGAAACGACTGGCGCGACGCTCGCCTTTGACGCCACCGGTGGCGGCACGTTGGCCAGCCAGATTCTCACGGCCATGGAGGCGGCGGCCATGCGCGGCGTGGAGGGTTACCAGGGTTACGGCAGCGACGTTTTCAAACAGGTCTATATTTACGGCCGACTGGATCGCAGTCCGACTACACTGGTGCCTACGTTTGGATTCGCCTGGAGTGTAGGGGGTTTTCTGTTGACGCCTTTCCTGCAAAAAATCGGTCTGGAAAAAAGCCTCGAACTGCGCGCTCGTGTCGCTCGCGAAATCACCACGACCTTTGCCAGTCACTACACCCGTGAGGTCACGCTGCCCGAGGCGCTTACACCCGAGGCGATTGCGGTGTACGGCAAACAGGCGACCGGCGAGAAATACCTGATCACACCCTAGTGCGGGCACTTTGCTACACTGCAGGTTGTCGATTGTAATCAAGGCTGGGTGATGTCGCGATTTGTCCGCGGGTTAACGGTGTCGTGCACACTGGTGGTAACGCTGGTCGTCGCAACTGCTGCTCGTGCAGAAATCTATCGCTGGGTGGATGAGGACGGTAACGTTCATTACGGTGATCGCACGGCCGCCACGCGTTCCGATGACGCCCACGAGGCGGTGGACCTGGGGGTGGGGTACACGCCGACAACCCTGAGCGATTCAGAACGCAGCGCCGCCAACAAGGCTCGCCTGGAGCAGCAGCGGAAGATCGAGGCACGTCGCAACGCCGAGGAAAAGCGTGACCGGCAGAAACTGGCGGAGCGCGAAGAGCTGCGTGAAAAGCAGTGTGAGCAGGATCGCCAGAAGCTGAGCGATGTCACCGAGGTGAAGCTCAACGAGCATGGGCGGCCGCGGATTTATTACCTCACGCACGACGACGGCACTCCCATGAAGTCCTCGGAGCATGCCGCCGCGGTCAAAGCGCTGCGTGAAAAAATCGCGCGCGATTGTTGAAGGTCAAGTGGCGCCCCGGGCGGGGCTAGAGCGTTACCTCAATCGCCGCGCTGGCACGGTTCGCCTTGTCGCGCGCATCGTCGATAGTCTCACCCAGTGCCAGGGCCACGCCCAACCGGCGCTGGCCAGCAACTTCGGGTTTGCCAAACAGGCGAATATCCGTATCGGGTTCGGACAATGCCTGCGCCAGGTTGCCGTAGCGCATCGTGGTCGACTCGCCCGCGACCAGCAGTACGCTGGACGCCGACGGTCCGTACTGGCGAATAACCGGAATCGGCAGGCCCAGAATGGCGCGGGCGTGCAGTGCGAATTCGGACAGGTCCTGTGAAATCAGCGTCACCATCCCCGTGTCGTGCGGACGTGGCGAAACCTCGCTGAAATAGACCTCGTCGCCCTTGATGAACAGCTCCACACCAAACAGTCCGCGTCCGCCGAGCGCGCCGGTGATTTTGCTGGCAACGTCGCGCGAGCGTTCCAGGGCGGTGGGGGACATGGCCTGGGGCTGCCAGGATTCCTGGTAGTCGCCGTTTTCCTGTCGGTGCCCGATGGGTTCGCAAAAACTGACACCGTCGCAGTGGCGGATGGTGAGCAGGGTAATTTCGTAATCGAAGTCGACAAAACCCTCGACAATCACGCGACCCGCACCGGTGCGGCCGCCGGCCTGCGAGTAATCCCAGGCCGCTTCGATCTCCTGGGGGGTGCGCACCAGGCTCTGGCCCTTGCCCGAGGAACTCATGATCGGCTTGACCACGCAGGGCAGGCCGATGGCCTCGACGGCGGCGAGGTAGTCCTCCCGGCTATCGGCGAAGCGGTACGGCGATGTGGCCAGCCCCAGTTCTTCGGCTGCCAGCGTGCGGATACCCTCTCGATTCATCGTCAACTGTGCGGCCCGCGCGGTGGGAACCACGGTAAAGCCCTCCGCCTCAAGCTCGACCAGGGTGTCCGTCGCAATGGCCTCGATTTCGGGCACGATAAAGTCCGGCTTTTCCTGCTCGATAATCTTGCGCAGTGCGGCCCCATCGGTCATGGACAGCGTGTAGCTGCGATGCGCAACCTGCATGGCTGGCGCATTGTCGTAGCGGTCCAGCGCAATGACTTCCGCGCCGAGTCGTTGCAGTTCGATGGCGACTTCCTTGCCTAGTTCGCCGGAACCGCACAGGAGTACGCGCGTACCGCTGGAGGAGAGGGGGGTGCCCAGTTGAGTCATAGTGTGGAGCCTGTCAGGTACGTGGGTGGTAGATCAGCCAGTCGATGATGCGCTCGACGCCGACATCGCCAAAGACCAGCGGAATGTGCGGCCCGTCGATGATTGTCCAGAGCGCGACTTCGCTGCCCTGTTGGCAGCCACCGTAGGCCAGGATGTCGGTGTCGATGCCGTCGAGCAGCGTGACAAGGTCGAAAGACGGTTCGCGCAAAGTATTGTCGAGGTCGCAGCCGGCCTGCGCGGCAAAACGCTCGGTCGTGACGGGTGCAGACGGAAAGCCGGTGTCGCCATCGCGCCCGTCATAGGAAATGGTGGCGTCGTCGGTGCCGTGAATGGCCAGTACGCTGACCGGGTTGTCGGCGGGTGCGCAACTGGCCGCGTCGACGAAGGTCGAGCCGGCGAGGCTGACGACAGATGAAATAATATCCGAGGCCTCGCAGGCCAGGCGCAGTGACAGGAAGCCGCCATTGGAATGCCCGATCAGGCTGATGCGATCCTCGTCGATGCTGTAGGTTTGCGCTGCCTCGGTAATCAGGCTGCGGATGTAGCCGACATCGTCGACCTGCGCCTCGGGATCGGAGAAGGCGCAGCAGGCCGGGGTGGCGTTCCAGTAGCGACTGCCATTGGCGTTGCGCAGGCCGTCGGGCGTCACCATGACGTACTGGCGTGTATCCACCCGGTCGATGAGGCCGAAATACCCGGCCTGGATTTCGCCGTTGGCGCCGAATCCGTGGAGCACGATAACCAGTGGGTATTGCGTGGTCGTGGTGTAGTCAGAGGGGATGTGCACCGCAGCCGGTCGCGCCGCGTTGATCATCAGCGAGAAGATGATCAGGATCCAGATCAGGACCGG
>CAYGOX010000005.1:17203-19536 GCA_964351485.1 uncultured Halioglobus sp. | reverse complement strand
GCAGGTATTGTCGTCGGCACAACCGCCGAGTTTTGAAATAACGAACAGGGTGTCCTCTGAGTCGGTGCAGCCGCTGGCGCCCAGCATGAACAGGAGCATGAGCGTCAGGATGCGAAGCGGCCGCAGTCGACAGCTCGCGCGGTTCCGATGGGGTCTGTGCATGGTTCTGTGCCTGTTTTTTTGGTGGTTTGCACGATTGGGGCGACAGTCGTGGCGGCAGGCCCCAGAATGAGTCAAGAGCATCGCAAACCCGCACTGGTCGGTCAAGGCGCCGTCGTGGGGCGCGCCGCGATGCTGTTCAGGCAACGCTATCCGGAAGGAGGTGACAGGGTGAGAATACGGTGTGGCACGGCAAGCCATGAGCGTCCATACCGCCTGGTGTCGGCGCTGATGGCGCTGTGTCTGCTGATCGTGCCGGTGACTGCCTGGTCCGAGTGGCACCGACAGGAGCGCCACCTGATGGGCACCGAGGTGACGGTGGAGCTGTGGCACGAACGGCCTGAGCGGGCCGGGGAGCTCGCCGAGGCAGTGTTTGCCGAAATTGAACGGCTCGACCTGATGATGAACCCCTGGAATGCCGCGAGTGAACTGGCACGCATCAATCGCGAGGCCGGGGAGCGGCCGGTGAGCACGACCCGGGAAATCATCGACGTGGTGGAACGGTCGCTGTACTACTCGCGCCTCAGCGAGGGCGCGTTCGATATTTCCTTTGCCTCGGTCGGCCAGTATTACGACTACCGTGAGGGCAGGTCGCCGAGCACCGACCAGTTGCAGGCCAGCCGTCAGGCAATTGATTACCGGGCAATCCACCTGGTGCCCCAGACACGCCAGTTGAGATTCGACAAGCCGGGTATGCAGATCGACCTTGGCGGTATCGCCAAGGGTTACGCGGTGGACCGGGGTATCGAGGTGCTGCAGCGCGCCGGCGTGGTGGCTGCGGTAGTGGCCGCCGGCGGTGACAGCCGAATCCTGGGCGATCTCGGCGACAGGCCCCGCACGGTGGGGATTCGCCACCCGCGCAAGCCCGGTGAGTTTGCGGTGCTGATACCGCTGGAAAATACCGCCATTTCCACTTCAGGTGATTATGAGCGCTTTTACGAAGCCGACGGCGTTCGCATCCACCATATCCTCGATCCTGCCACGGGACACTCGGCCGGTGCGGTGCAGAGCGCC
This sequence comes from uncultured Halioglobus sp., assembly GCA_964351485.1. Classification (GTDB taxonomy): domain Bacteria; phylum Pseudomonadota; class Gammaproteobacteria; order Pseudomonadales; family Halieaceae; genus Marimicrobium. The sequence goes on along the minus strand of CAYGOX010000005.1, from coordinate 18,363 downwards.
AGCGTGCTGGCGCCGAGCGCGATGGAGAGCGACGCGCTGTCCACGACGGTGTTTGTGCTGGGCGTAGAGCGCGGCCTTGCGCTAATCAACAGCATGCCGGGCGTCGATGCAATTATCATCGACAGTGCCGGACGGCTGCATTATTCCGACGACCTGCTGCGCAGCGGCCAGTGACCGTTGGAACTCAGTACCAGAGAGTGAATACCAGTTTCAGTACGTCTGCTTCGAAGCTGTAGGCGGGCTCGTCGCCCGTCGGTACGTCGGTTACCCGCAGGTCGGTGAAATTGTCGTACTCGAACCAGATGTGATCCCACTCCAGCGTAACCCCGGCGCGGTCGAGCAGGGCATAGGCGACATCGCGTTCATAACTGATGTACAACGACAGCGTGTGGTTGTCGAAGTCGCTGAGCTCCTTGTCCCGCGCGCGCCAGTCGTTTTCGTCCTGCGATTCGAAGGCGAACAGGTCGCTGTAAAAGTCGGCGGCGGCCTGCTGATGATAGCGGTAGCGCGCCTCGACAATCCAGTGATTGCGCCAGGTGGTGGTGAACGACAGCGTCGCGGTGTGCGCGTCGATGCCCCAGTCGTCAGTGAAGTAGCGGTAGTTCCCACCGAGACTGTGGCGCCCGGTGATGTAGTACATGAAGCGGATGGCCGCGGCGTCGCTGGTGCGCGTGTCCGGGTAAACCTCCTGTGCGAACTGGTAACCGGCGCTTTGATCCAGCGGATCGACCTGGTAGCGGTAGCTGCGGTAGGGATTGTTCAGGTAGCCCTCGTCGGTGACCAGTTCGTAATCCAGTCCCAGGATGAGATTCGGTGTTGCCACCTGCGTCATGCCGAAGCGAAAGTTATGGCGGTCGATGGATTCGGAAAACGCATCGTTGCCATTCTGCCCGACATCGTCCTGCCCGAGTGTATACCCCAGGGTAAGAGTGGTGAGGTCGCCAAAGAAATCCTGGCTGATATTTATGAAATAGGTATCGGCGGTGTAGTCACTTTCATCGCTGTTGCTGTAACCGGCACTGACAGTACTTTTGTCATGCAGGTACTGGCCGGCCAGCGAATACTCTGTGCGTTTCTCTGTGTATTTGGATGCGCCGCTGGCCAGGACATCGATCGACGCGCTGCTCACGTTGTCGACATAGTAGTTGGCGCTGAGCGAC
>CAYGOX010000005.1:0-17193 GCA_964351485.1 uncultured Halioglobus sp. | reverse complement strand
TTCCGAACCAGTACCGACGGGCCGTCGACGGTAATGCCGCCGCCATCGTAGCGGTGGTACATGGCGTCGGCGCGTTCCTGGGGCAGTGTCGCGCCCTGTGTGCCACCGGCCTGGACCATCAGCAGCGCAGTCAGGGCTGCGCCGTGCAGGCACCGCCCGAACGTCGACCTAGTTGCAACCACAGCCACCTCCGCCGCCACCCTCAGCGCCGCGAGCCCCCTCGCGCGCCTGGTACACGTGGTGTGTGTAGCCGGACGCGATGGGAGTGCGATCAAATTGCATGATCGGGTGCGCCAGGTTGTGCCGCTCGTAGGGTTTCACCCAGGGTTTGATGCCGCAGCCCGACACCATCAACAGGAGCAGGGTAGCGACAGGCAGACGCCGCATGCTTGCCTTACTCCCTGACCAGTGCGCGTATCTGTAATTCATACTCGTCCTCGAAACCGGGCCTGTAGCCGCGATGCGTGTGGCGGATATTGCCGTCCCTGTCGACCAGTACGGTCATGGGCATGGCGTCCACCTGGTACTGTTCGCTGACCTTGTTGTTGGCGTCGAACAGAACGGGAAAGTCGACAGGTATATCGGCCAGTACTTTCTCGGCCATGGACCGGTCCTCGTCGACATTGACACCGAAAACGGTGAATCCCAGCGCGCTGTACTTGCCATGCAGTTCGTCCAGGTGAGGCATTTCCTGGCGGCAGGGACCGCACCAGGACGCCCAGAAATTGAGCATCACAACATCGCCGCGCTGCTCGCTGAGTCGTATGTTATCGCCCGAGTCACTCTTGAGCGTGAAGTTCGGTGCCGGTGCAATGGTGTCGGCCTGTGTGGTGAGGCCGGTGGCTGTCAGGATCAGTGCCAGTAGTAAGCGTTTCATGGGGTGTGTCCTCCCGCGATCAGAAAAAAACTGTGAACCCGGTGTTCAGTTCAAGGTTGTGAGTGGTTTCGTCTTCGCCGAAGGTGTCGCGGTCGAAGACGTGGTCACGAACGTCGATGCGCCAGGTCAGCCAGTCGGTGAGCAAGAGCCTGTAACCGACACCCGCAGAGACAGTGAACCACTTGTCACCGAGAAAATCTGTGTTGCCACCACCCAAAATCAGGTACAGGTCAGACTTGAACGCGCGATTGCCGAACAGGAATATTTCGCCCGGAAGTACGTTCCAGCCGATTCCGGCGTTGTAATACGTGTAGTCCCGCTCCGTATCCTCGAACAGTAGCGAGCCACCGCTAAGTTTTTCGAAGCTGGTCAGGTCGGCCTGCGACTGTGCATAGCTGGCTTCCACGAAAAAGTCCTCGCTGATGTGCCACGCAGCGCGCACGCCATAGACCGGTTCGCTATTGAAATCCGCGATGCCAAGTACACCGGCGTAGACGCCGACCTCGAAGTCCTCGGTATCGATCGCCGGCGGATCGATCGTCCGGCGTTCGATGTCGGGCCTGATGACCTGGCGGTCGCTGTCCTGGGCCAGGCCCTGACCTGCGCCTGACAGCATGCACAGCGTTGTAGCGACTAAAAGAACGCGCTGATACCCAGTTTCCATTCGTTGACCTCCTCATCGTCGTCGCGATCTGTCATAACGACGTAGTGCTTGTATTGCAGTCGCAGGAACAGCCGGTGTCCCAGGTACACCCGCAGTCCCGCTCCGACCGCCGCAGTGCTGTCCGTCCTGTCCTGTGTGGTTACCAGCGTGGCGCGGGGGTTTGTTTCGCGTACGCCGCCACCCAGCGAGAAAAACGGCGAATAGCGCCAGTCGGGAAAGAGCTGGTGCACCACGTTGACCGTGGCCATGCGGCCGTCGGATGCGTTGCCGAAGTTCTCACTGATCTCAACCTCCAGTGACAGGTTGCGCGTAAAGTGCCAGCCTACATAACCCGCCAGCGTGTCGGTGTTGTCGTAATTGCCGAGCATGATGCCGGCTTCAAAGTCGCGTGCCGTGTACTGCTCGAAGTCCGGTTCGCGAAAGCTCAGGGTCGCGCCGCTGTCGTCGACCGTGCGCCCGATATCGTCAACGTGCGCCCAGCCCTCTGTACCGCCGGGAGTCCGCACGAGAATCCAGTCGGTGCGACGTTTGAGTAATTCGATGCGTTCGTCGCGTTCGGCCACGAAAAACACCGGGTAGCCTCGGCCGGGTTGGGTACGCAGGTCGATATAGGCGTCGCGTACGGTCGAAGTCGGGGGCGCCGCGTTTGCCGTGCAAACCTGCATCGCCAGCCACAAACAAAACAGCCAGGCACGTCGGATGATCCTGTCTGAGTGGACACTCATTGGTCGAGCACCCTCGCGTCGAACGGATTGTTGTAATACTGCCCGCCCAGGTCGAGCCACTCAGAGAGAAGTCGCAGTTCTGCCTCGCTCAGCAGTCCGCGGTGATCCACGGTGCCGTTGGTGGCGGGAAATATCGTGCCGGCCGGTTCCGTACAGTTGTCTGGTAGCGGTGGAGTCGGTGGACGGCCGCAGGTCGTAGATTCGAAACAACCGAAGAAGCGTGTGCTGCCGTTGGCGAATCCGGCGCGCGCCGGCGGTGACAACGGAATGGTCTGGATGCGAACGATGGTCTCTCCGTCTTCGGTCACCTCGGTGCATTCGCGTTGCCTGTCGGCCAGCACATTGTCGGCGTTCAGCCATTGTTCCTGGTCTGTCGAAAGGAGCTCACGGTAGGAGCGGTAGTGATCGGCGTCCAGGTCGGAAGGGGCGGGCGACAGGTCGAGCTGGCCCGGTGCGACCGCGCTGTTGCCCCGTGAGTTGTGACACCCGATGCAGGTATCCACCTCGACCTCGTTGGCGTTGAGCCGCGTGTCGCGAATCCGCTCCCAGATGGGTTGTATGTGGTCTACATAGTTGATGACGATACGCGGGGGCTGCTCGGGGTCGAAACTGCTGACTACAAGTGCACGCTCCGGCGGGATGTCTGTCCAGGTTTCGCTGTAGCCGCGATCCGTGATGCTGTCGTCCGGGTCTATACCGGCTGCGTGCCATTCGTCTTCGTAGCGCGGCTCCATCGACAGTGGTCGCGCTGCTGCATTTGGATTGTCTTGCGGTTCGTGAAAATCCCAGACCTCGGCCATGGTCTGTCCCGGCTGCGTGGCAAACAGCGCATCCGTGCGTGTGTTGGGAAAGCCCAGGGCGCCCTCGAGCGTGATCGCTCCGGGGTTGGCACTTTGGGGACGTAACGCCGCAGTGCGTCCATGTGGCAGGCCGCTGGCGTGATCGTGGCAACCGGCACAGTGCACGATTTCCCCGGCACCGACCTGTAACCAGAAACGGTGGGGAGCGCCGATCCGACGACCGCGTTCGTCCAGTACGCTAAAGCTGAAGGGGCGGTTGGCCGGCACGGTAACGCTGACGGATCCATCGGGTTCAACTGGCACGTAGCCGAGTATTTCGCGGAACCGGTTGCCGCCGGCGACGCCCGCGGCGAAGCGGGGAATATCTACCAGATCGCGATCAGGCAGGGGAACGGCCTGGGCGAAGCGCAGGAAGCGGGCTGGGCGCGATGCATGGGTGTCAGTGCCCGGTGTTGCGTGCCGGGAAATTCCCGCGGGTGAGTTATCGATGCCGTCCAGGTCGTAGACGCTGTCAATGCGCAGGAGTCCGAGGGACTGCTGCGCAAGGGTGGCATCGTATTCCTCGGCAGTGGGAAGAATGTCTGCAAAAGCTCTCGGTTCGGCCGCGATCAGTTCGGTGACCTGGAAGCCGGCCTGTGGCACCACCACCGGGCGCTGCGTATTGAGCACCGGGTCGTACAGCCAGCCGCCGTACAGCGGCCCGGCGCTGCGCGTATTGTCCGGCTGCATCGAACAGGGCAGGACCCGCGCATCATCATCGGGGTTGGCTTCATCGAGCACGCGACAGTCGCTCCAGGTGACCAGCAGTCGTCCGGAACCGTCGCGCAGCGGGAATACCGTACTGAACTGTCCGCCGGCCGATAACAGCGCATCGGTGCGTACCCCGGTATCGGTGAGGGACTGGTGGCCGGGGCCGGTAAGCCCCGGGTTATTCCAGTTGGCTTGTGTGAAGTCGGTATAACGGGGCGTATCAATGATGACGATATCGCCGCCAAGTGTGTCCGAAGCTGCGGGCCTGGCAATCGCGACAAGCCTGCCATCATCCAGCTCGCCAGGCTGTGAATAGGTGATGTTCGAGCCGTCTGTCCCCGCCTCGCGACTGTGAAAGCCGTACAGCGGTGCGAGCTGCAATCCGTCCGGGCGCAGGCTGAAAAGGCTGATATGGTCTGTCGTGGTATTGACTGGGATTGAACGAGACCTGGGTGAACTCATCGTCCCGTTGCTGCGGATCGTAGATGTGAAGTACTGCAGCGGGCTCACGGCCGTCTTCGTCCAGCGCGGAAAACAACTGCCCGCGACCCTCGTTCAGCAGTCGCGCCTGGTTGGTCACCTGTCGTGTGGAGGAAAAGATGATCCGGTCGTCTGGCAGGAAGGCCGGTGCGAAATCATGTCCGCCGCCGCTGGCAACACCCTCGTTGCGTTTAATACGTGATTCGATCAGGTAACCCAGTGCCCGCGTATTGATGTCGTAGGTCCACAGGTTCCAGGTCGTGTCGCGCAGGTTTTGCTCAACCGGTTCTGCGACACCGCGAACGGCGAAAATCAGCGTGTTCCCGTCGAAGGAGCTGGCCAGGTCCTTGATGTCCAGTGCAATGTTTTCTGGCTCCGTGTCTTCTTCGGCGGCGATGATCGCGGCGATGTCGTCGGTCAGTTCGATATCTTCCGCGCTGGTTGCGGCCCGATCGCGAACAAACAGTTGGGCACCGGGGTTGAATGCGAGCGGATTGCGCAAGTCTTGCATTGCAAGTGGTGCGGGTCGGCGCACGAAAGCGATAGGTACTTCGACCACAACGGGATCATCACTCTGTGATGCGGTGGTCAGTGTTACGTTGCCGTTGGAACCGCCACCACCACACCCGCCGACAAGCAGCGTAAGAGAAAAAACAATAACGGGGAGGGCACCGCGATTGAGAAAAGCACAACATCTCATGGGCGCCAAGCTTTGCAGAGCTTGTTGCGCGCGTACAGTACCCGCAGTGCAAAATAGGGCAAATTGCCAAGACTGTGCGAACGTAAAAAATGCACGCGCTCTTTCGCTTGCGCAAAAAACGTTTCGGGTCTATCGATCAGCGCAATCGTGCGTTTTGGCATAACTGTTATTCACGCGTGCGCGTTTCAATTCGTAAAAAATTACGGGTTTTTACCGAATGCACTTGCGTTGCAGCGAGCCGCTTTGCCAAGCTGCGCGACACGAAAAGGGAACCATCAACAACGCAGTTCTGACACTGCGTGTTTCGTGACAAGAGCTTTCATGCGGTTTTCGTCGAGCGTGCATAGCGAGCCACCGAGATAACAACTCCCAAATAAATAACCGGAATAAAGGTTATGCGGTATGGGTAAACGTTTCGCGTGGGTCGTCGCGCTATGGCTGACGATTACACTGGTTGCATCTGCAGGTCCGCGCGACCAGGCCAGGCGCATTCACGACAGGCTGACCGGCGTTCCGCCGAGCGATGCCATGCTCGATGCAATGGAGTCCGTCATCGACGGTCCCGATGGGCGCGTCACAGCGGCACTCTACGCCATCGACGGTGCGCCCGGAGTTCCCGCCGGCGGCGAGTTTTACACGGTCACATTGAAAAACTGGGTTAGCCCCTGGACCAATGAGGCGCAGGACGCATTTGCGCCGCTTAACGATTACAGCGCCCTGGTGATTGGTGTTGTGCGCGATGAGCTGGACTTCCGCCAGATTCTCTCTGCCGACCTGCTGTATCGCGGTGGTGACAACGCGTTACCGCCTTACTCGGCCGCGGACAACGCGCATTTCGAGGCCCTCGAAGCTTCCGGCGCCAACCTCGGCGATCCCGCGGTTCTCGTGCGCGATTCTCAGACTTCAGCCGGTGCGCTGCCCGCCCAGGCGGTGGCCGGTGTGTTGTCGACCCGCGCAGCGGCGCGCGCGTTCCTTGTCGATGGCACCAACCGCGCGATGTTTCGCTTCACGCTGCTCAATCACCTGTGCATGGACCTGGAGCAGCTCAAGGATCCGGGAGCGCCCGCCGATCGCATCCAGCAGGACGTGTCGCGCAGTCCGGGTGGCGACAGCAGCCTGTTTCTCAACCAGTGCGTGGCGTGCCATGCGGGCATGGATCCCATGGGTCAGGCATTTGCCTATTACGACTTCGTTTATCCCTCCGAGGATGACGCACCCGGCCTCGAGCTGGAGGCGCGCAAGGACCTGGGCAGCCTTTCCTACACACCAGGCGAGGTGCAGCGCAAATACGGAATCAACTCTGGAACATTCGCGCCGGGTTACGTGACGACCAGCGATCACTGGACCAACTACTGGCGCCTGGGCGACAACAGCGCACGTATCGGCTGGCGCAGTCAGGCCAGTGACAATGGCGAACAGGGAATGGCGCGTAATGCCGCCTACAGCGAGGGCCGGGGAGTGGCCTCACTGGGCGCCGAACTGGCTGATACGCAGGCGTTCTCCTACTGCCAGGTCAGGAAAGCCTTCGAGGCGGTGTGCCTGCGCTCGCCGCGTGCTGACAGCGCAGATACCAACGCGATGTCACAACTTGTGTCCGGCTTTAATTCGTCTTTCAACATGAAGCAGGTATTTGCCGAAGTGGCTGGCTACTGCGCTGACGCACTGTGAGGTTCGCATCGTGAAACTGTTTGATACGACACGTTGTGCAGGCCTGGCCCTTCCCCTGCTACTGACCGGCCTGCTGGCGGCGTGCAGCGGAGGTAGCGGCGGTGGCGCCAGCGAGCGACAAATCGATCCGGCCCTGGGGGTTGGCGCAAGCGGGTTTGTCTACAGCGGTCCGGCACCGGCCAGTGACGAAATCCAGAATTTCCGGGTGGCGTTCTATGACCCGCTGGTGGCTGATAATCGCTGCGGTGAATGCCATACACCGGGCAAGAGCGGTACGCCGGCGTTCGTCGACCAGGGCAATGTGAACGACGCCTGGCAGGCAGCCCGAACCATCGTCAACCTTGACGACCCGGGATCCTCGGCCGCTGTCACCCGGCTTGCCAGCGGTCACAATTGCTGGCTGGCGCCTGGTCAGGATGCAGCCTGTGCCGCCACCGTGCGCGGCTACATTGAGCGCTGGGCAGAGCAGGCGCAGGCCAGCGCGTCGACGGTGGCACTGTCGCCACGCCGGGCCTATGCGCCGGGCGCGACGCGGGTATTGCCGCCGCAGTATGAGGATGTGCTGGCTACTGGCCTCGATCTGGCGGCGCCCGGCGAACTGATGGCGCTGATGAGTGAGTACTGCGTGCAATGTCATTCCGATACTGCAGTCAACCCGCAGGTGCCTTACCTTGCCAGCAGCGACCCGGCAATCGCGTATGCCGCTTTGCGTGGTCGTGTGGACCTGGTCTCACCGACCCGGTCGCGCCTGGTGCAGCGTCTGGCGCCGGAACAGCACAACTGTTGGTCCGACTGCGAGGCGAACGCGCAGACCGTTCTGCTGGCGGTTGCCGCGCTGGCCGACGTCGTGCCGGCAACACCTGTCGATAGCGCGCTGACCACCAGTACCGCGCAGGTACTTTCCGAGGACGGGATCGAAGCCGAGACAGGTGGTCGCTTCGAAAACGACCTGATTGCCAAGTGGGAGTTTCGCGAGGGGCAGGGGACAACCACCGCCGATACCAGCGGCGTCCTGCCGGAAGTACCGCTGACGCTTTCAGGCGAGTATTCCTGGCTGGCCGGATGGGGCGTGCGCCTCACCAATGGTCAGGCGCAGGGTGGCGCCGCCGCCAGTGCCAAGTTGCATGAACGGATCAGCGGCAGCGGTGAGTTTACCGTGGAAGCGTGGGTGGCGCCGGCTAACGTGACGCAGGAAAACGCGTGGATATTCGGCTACGCGGGCGGACCGCTGGCAAGTAACCTGGTTCTGAGTCAAAACCTCTACAACTACGTGGCTGCGACACGCAGCTCTGTCACCGACGACAACACCGCTGGTGAGCCGCCGTTGATGACCAGCGACGATGCAGAGCTGGCGCAGGCCACCTTGCAGCACGTGGTGCTGACGTATGATCCTCTCAATGGGCGGCGCCTGTATGTCAACGGCGTTTTCACCGGCGACGAAGACCCTGTCGGCGGCGGGCTGCTCAACAGCTGGAACGAATCCTTTGCCGTCGTCCTGGGCAACACAACTTCGGGACAGAATCCCTGGGCCGGCGCCCTGCGCATGGTCGCGATCCACAATCGCGCCCTGGATGAGGAGCAGATTGCGCAGAACTTCGAGGTGGGTGTGGGGCAGAAGTTCTACCTGATGTTCAGCGTGGCCGAGATTGTCGATCGCCAGGGGCTGTGTCACGAAGGGTCCGGTGAAGCGCGTATCAATTACTGCTACGTGGTGTTCGAGGTCAGTCAGTTTGACCAGGCCAGTTACCTGTTCAACAAACCGTTCTTCGTCAATATCAATCCCGATGGCGGCGAGGTGGATTTCGATCTTGCCGGTATTCGACTGGGTATCAACGGCAAGCTGGCGCAAATCGGCCAGGCTTTCGTCAATGTGCAGGCGCGGGTGAGCACGAACGCCACGGGCGTGCCGCAGACACTTGCGCCGGGCGGCACGGTGATCGCGCTGGAAAACGGCGCGGAGCAGGACGTGTTCTTTCTCGCCTTCGATGAGATTGACCGTTTTAACCAGGAAGGCGAAGCCCGCCAGCGGCTGCCCTTTGCCTATGCCAACGCCGGCGGTGTAGCACCCGATATCGGCATGCGCACCTTTGACGAGATCAATGCCACGCTGTCGGCGCTCACCGGTATTCCGGTTGCCAGCGACAGCGTCAGCCCGGTTACGGGCAAGACGGTGGGTGAAACCTATGCACTGGTTCGCAGGGCATTGCCCGCGGTGGCCGATTTCAACGCCTACAGCGCATCGCACCAGATGGCGGCGACACAGCTGGCGGCCGCCTACTGCGATGCATTGGTACAGGACACCACACTGCGCGCGCAGGTCTTCGCCGGCCCACCGGCGTTCGATTTCCAGCGCCCGGTGGCGGACCCGGGTATTGCGTGGCGCGAACAGATTGTCGCACCGCTGGTGGACCGCGCGATCAATCGCGGACTGGTGCCCGATGCGCAGCGTACCGCCATGCTCGATGAAGTCGAATTACTGATTACCGACGATCGCGATCTCAAACCCTACATCAACAGCAACGGGGTCTGGATCAGTGATCCCGATCCGGCCGCGCATACCAAGCGCGACGGCCTGATCTATTGCGAGAACAATGCACCCTGTCCGCCTTCGAGGACAGCGGATGTGGTCAAGGCAGCCTGCACCGCGGTGTTTGGCAGTGCCCTGGTCCTGGTGCAGTAACCGACAGAAGTCTGAAGGCAACGCCATGAAGCGACGTACACGATTCTTTCGACCCGACGAGGCCCTGCGTCATCCCGACCACCGCCGGCCTGTTAACCGCCGCGAGTTTATCGCACAGGGGTTTCGTGCCGGGTGCGCTACCCTGTTGGGAACATCCGCATACAGCCTGATGGGGCCAGCCGCGCGGGCACTGTCACCCGATCTGCTCGACAGTACCTATACGCGTTACAGCAGTTGCGATCTGGGCAATATCAGCGGCAGGAAAATTCCCTTTATCTGCTTCGACCTGGCCGGCGGGGCGAATATCGCAGGGTCGAACGTGATTGTCGGTGGTCCCGGAGGTCAGCGCGACGCGCTGAGCGCACAGGGGTATTCGCGACTTGGATTGCCTGCTGACATCCTGCCCTTTGCCGTCAACGGGCAATCTGCCAGCGGCGATTTCACGGATGACAGCCTGGGCCTGTTGTTTCACACCGAAAGCGCGATGCTGCGTGGCATCCTGCAAAAAGCCTCGGCCGCCAGCGGCTTTGTCAATGGAGCCGTGATTCCTGGCCGCTCCGACAACGACACCGGTAACAATCCCCACAACCCGATGTACGGTATTTACCGGGCGGGACTGCGGGGCCAGATACTGCAATTGGTGGGTTCTCAGAATTCCGATTCCGGCGGCAACTCCATGGCGCCGGCAATGATGATCGACCCCGAGATCCGTCCGACCAAGATCGATCGGCCCTCCGACGCGAGCGGGCTTGTCGATGTCGGCGATCTCAGCCTGTTGCTGGACAGTCCCGAGGATATCGTCTCGGTGATGGAATCGATGAAACGCATCTCCGATTTCAAGCTCGACCTGGTCAATACCGGCATCGCCAATCCGACCACCGAGGATCGGCGGCTAAAGGAGCGCCTGAGCTGCGAGTACCTGCGGGGCGCCGATACCGTGGAGCGTTTTGCCGAGCCCGACGCCCTGGACCCGACCAGTGATCCGGACATCGTTGGTCCCGGCGGTATTTTCAGTATCGATGAGCTGGCTGGCGATCGCGAGTTCCAGAAAACCGCCTCCGTCATGAAGCTCGTGATCGACGGCATTGCCGGGGCCGGCACCATAGAGATGGGTGGTTACGACTACCACACCGGAGACCGGCGCACCGGTGAAGCGCGCGACCTGCGCGCCGGGCGCTGTATTGGCGCGTGCCTCGACTACGCAAGGCGCAGGGCAACGCCACTCATGATTTACGTGTTCAGCGACGGTTCGGTTGCCAGCGACGGTACCGTGGAGATGGTGGACGGTGTCGGCAAGGGCGTCTGGAGTGGCGACAATTCCTCGACGGCGGCCTCGTTTTTCCTGGTGTACGACCCGGCGGGTGCGCCCCAGCTGCTCGACACAGTCGGGGATACCGACCGTCACCAGCAACTGGGCTGGATGCGGCCGGACGCCTCGGTCGATACCGCGTCAACCCCTGCGGCGAACAACGTCAATCTCAACGTCGAGATGGTGATCCTCAATTACATGGCCCTGCACGGGCAGCAGAATCTTTTCGCAGAGCCGGGCTTTTTCCCGGCGCATGGACTGGGCAGTGCCAGCGCGCGCGACCGCTACGTGGCCTTCGCGCCGCTGGCCAGTATCAACGGCGGGGTCTTGAGCTGACATGAAACTTGATACGCAAACCTTCGTTAATGCTGTCACGCGGGCACTCTCGGTTGCGCGAGCGCCACTGTGGTGCCTGCTTGCTTTCTCACTTGCGTACGGCCCGGCGCTTCGCGCTGAGACAATCAGCGATGAGATCCAGTCGATCAAGGCGCGCACGCTCGAACTGAACCGCGACCTGTTTATCCTGGAAGAGGAACTGCTCTTTCCGGACAACACGCAGGTGGCCGTGTTCCTGTCGCTGGATATCGGCGAGTTCTTCACGCTCGACGCGGTAAAACTGAGCGTGGACGGCAAGGTGGTGACCAACTACCTGTACACCGAACGGCAGGTAGACGCGCTGCGTCGTGGCGGCGTGCACCGCCTGTACATGGGTAACCTCAAGGCCGGGACACACGAGGTGGTCGCGGTATTCAACGGGCGCGGGCCGCACGGGCGCGATTATCGGCGTGCTACCAAGCTTGAGGTTGAAAAAGCGCGGGGCGCGAAACACCTGGAGCTTGTCATTACCGACGACGAATCCAGCCAGCAGCCGGTGTTCGATATAAGGCAGTGGTAAACGCATGTGTCGAATGAATCGTTTCTTGCGCAGTTGGCCCTCACTTGTGGTTCTGATGGTCATGCTCTTTCCGGTCCTGGCGACGGGGCAGGAGACGGTCCAGTCGTTGCGCTATGGCGTGAGTCTCTACCACTATTTTCAAGAGGACTACTTCGAAGCACTCAGCGAACTGATGGTCGGTCAGGCGCGCTCGGAGTTGGGGGAGCACGGTGCCGGGTCGGAGTTACTGCGCGGCGGTATGTCGCTCTCCTACGGCATGGACCGGCAGGCGCAGCAGATATTCACGCAACAACTCGCGCTGGACCCCCAGCACCGGGATCGCGACCGCGCGTGGTTCTTTCTCGGCAAGGCGGCCTGGCAGCGGGGTGACATTGAGCGGGCGATGGCCGCGCTGGACAAGGTATCACCTGAGGCCGATAAGGAAATGCGGCGCGAGGCGCTTTACCTGCTGGCGTCGGGTCACCTGAGGCGCGGCGAAGACGACAAGGCTCTGGTGCTGCTCGACGAACTGCCGGAGCACTCGCTGTGGCGATACTACCTGCATTACAACGCGGCCGCGCGCTCTGCCGCACGTGAAGACTGGGCCTCTGCGCAGGCGCACTTTGAGCCGTTCGATACGATGGAGGTGGGCAACCGCGAGGACCTGGCGCTGTATGAGCGGGCGCATACCGCCGCGGGCTATGCCTTTCTTTCAGCCGACCAGCCGATCCGTGCGCGCGCGGCCTTTGAGCAGGTCGGGCTGGGCGGTATGGCCGCGGAACAGGCGTTGTTGGGATACGGCTGGGCAGCGGTCCGCGAGGGCCAGTATCTCGATGCACTGCGCGCGTGGCAACCGCTGACGCAGCGCTCCATGCTGAACGCGACCGCACGCGAGAGTCTCATGGCGGTGCCTTATGCCTACGAACAGCTTGGCGAGACCGGCGCGGCGCTGGCGCAGTATCGCAATGCCTCAGCCGTCTACGAAACGCAGTTGGCAGGCCTGGACCTGGCGATAGCCGCGTTTGCGACAGAACCTGTCGGGGCGCTGCTCGGACTTGAAGACGCAACCGGCGAGGAAGCAGCTGTGATGGGGTGGCTGGAGGCCGCGACCATCGAGCCACGCGGCGATTTCGCGCCCTACCTGCAGTTCCTGTCAACACGACACAGCTTCCAGGTAGCGCTGCGGGAACTGCGTGACCTCTACGATATGCGGCGCAGGCTGGTACGAGCGCAGGCGAGGCTGGCGGTACTGCGCGAAGTGGACGCACATCAGCAGGCGGCCTGGTCATCGGTTGTGCGCGAGGATCGGCGTTCAGTGCTGAGCCGCCGAGCCGATGCGCTCGAAGAACAGCACCGCGCGGTGCGTGAGCGGGTCGCACAAGCGGTCGATTCGGGCGACGTGCGGGCGCTGGCGGACGCGGCATCATCGGCGCGTTGGGCGCGGCTCGAACGCGCCAGTGCCGCGGCCGCTGACCTGGACCGCCCGCAACAGGCCGACAGGTTGCGGTTGTTGCGCGGGCTTCAGTACTGGGAAGACAGTGAGGCACTGCCGGCGCGAGTTTGGGAGGCGCGCCGGGCGCTGAAAGACCTGGCGCTGGCGCTGGACGTCACGCGCGACGCGCAGTTCGCCGTCGATCGCGCGCTGGAGCACCGTTCCACGGGCAGTGAGGTTGAGCGCATCGAAGCGCTGGAGCAAGCGGTTGCCGACCACCTGGCGCGCGTGGAGAGCGTGCTGGGTCGCGCGGAGAGTGACACCCGGTCGCTCGCGGTAGCGGCCCTGGAAGAGCAGGCTGTTGCGCTGCGTCGGGGTCTGGGCCAGAGCAGCCTGGCAATTGCGCGCTTGTATGACCTGGGGCATGGGGGGCTGGCACCATGAGGCCCGTACTTCACGTCCTGACGCTACTTGTGTTGACCGGTTGCGCCCTGTCAGACCGCGAACGGATCGACAATGGCCCGACTCTGGCGGAGCTGGAACCGGTGTCGCTGGTGCTTGAAGCTGAGCCGCTGCCGGCGGTGTCGCTGGACGAACTGGCCGACCTCTATGCACAGGCGCTGACCCATCAGCAGGATCCGGCCGTTGTGACCCAGGTTCAGCACCGGCTGGCGGATATCGACATGTTGAGTGGCGAGGCAGCGCTGGCCGCCGCGGCAGGGCAGGAGCGGATGCTCGACGCGGCCATTGCTGCCTATCGCGGGTTGCTCGCGGACAATCCCGACTACCAGCGCAGAGATACCATCCTGTACCAGTTGTCGCGGGCCTATGACTTGAAAGGCGATGCCGCACTCGCCGCGCGCATGCTCGAAACACTGCGATCGACCACACCCGACTCCGGTTTTGTAGCGGAGGCCTCGTTTCGACTCGGTGAGCGTCACTTTGCCCACGCCCGGTACGCAGCTGCAGAAGCCGATTACCTGCGCGTGATTGAAGCGGGCGCGGCTAACGAGTTCTACATCCGTTCGCTCTACATGGCCGGCTGGTCGCGTTTCAAGCAGTCGCAGTTTCGTTCCTCTATCGACGCGTTTACTGCCAGTCTGGACGAAATGCTGGCCGCGCGTGAAGGGTATGCGACTCTCAATCGCGCCGATCAGGAACTGGTCGACGACAGCATGCGGGTCCTCGCCCTGGCCTTCGACAACCTGCAGGGTGTCGACAGCATCGCCGCGGTATTCGATTCGCTGGGCGAGCGTGACTATACCCATCGCGTCTACGAGGCGCTTGCGGCCCTCTACCTGGAAAAAGAACGCTTTGCCGACAGTGCTGGCGTCTACCAGGCGTATGCGCAGCGCTATCCGGCGTCGGAGCGCGCGCACGACTACCAGCTGCGCACGATCGAAGCCTATGAGCAGGGCGGTTTCCCCGACCGGATACTGGCGGCGAAGCGCGCCTATGTAGAACGGTTCAGCCTGCTGGGTGATTACTGGGCAGAGGCTGCGCAGCCCGTAAGAGAACAGATAGCGCAACACCAGGTCGCGTATCTCGGGGAGCTTGCCTCGCATTTTCACGCGCAGGCACAGCAGGCGACTGGCGATGCGAATCGCGACCTGTACGGCGCTGCCGCTGCCTACTACCGCCAGTTTCTTGAGGAATTCCCGGCGCATCCCGAGGTACCGTCTACTGCCTTCCATCTGGCCGAAAGCCTGTACGAAAGCGGCGCGCATGAACAGGCACTGGCGGCCTACGAGGGCATGGCCTACAGCTACCCGGACCACGAACAGGCTGCTGATGCCGGCTACATGACGCTGCAAATTCACCGCTCGTTGAGTGATCAGGCCGGGTCACAGGGCGCGGACGCACAGCAGGTGCGTGCCACGGTCGCGGCAGGCCTGCGGTTTGCGCGTCAGTTCGAGGATGATCCCAGGGCGCCGCGCGTACTGCAGGACGCCGCCGATCAACTGTTGGCCATCGGTGCCTACGCGGATGCGGCCGACGTGGCGCAGCTGTTGCTCGCATCCCTGGGCGATGATCCCGGTACGCTGGGGGTATCCGCGCAACTGGTGCTGGGCCATTCGCTGTTTGAACTCGAACGATGGGCGCCCGCGCACGCGGCCTACGACATGGCGCTGGCGCAGATGGCTGCGTCTGACGAGCGGCGTGAGCCCACCCGCCAACGCGTGGCGGCGGCGCTCTACCGGCAGGCCGAGCAGCGCGTGACCGACGGCGAGGCGCTGGCGGCTGCGGCGCTGTTCGAAGATGCGACACAGATGGCACCGGATTCCGGTATCGGAGTGACCGCGCTGTACGATGCGGCGGTGAACTACCGCGAGGCGGGTGAGCTGGAACGATCAACACAATTGTTCCTCCGGTTCCGGCAGCAGCATCCCGATCACGCGCTGACAGCCGCATTGCCGGCCACGCTTGTTGCCAACTATGAAGCACTGGAAGACTGGCAGGGCGCTGCGGGTGAGCTTGATCGCATCGCCGGCGCGCACGAAGATCCCGAGACGCGCCGCCAGTCGCTCGCGCTGGCCGCAACGTATTACGACAGGGCGGGGAGGACGGAACTTGCGATCGATCGCCTGCGCCAGTACGCCCACCGCTGGACGGAGCCGCTGGAGCCGCGTATGGAAGCCATGCACAGGCTGGCTGGCCTGTATGCGGACGGCGGCGAGCGGGACAAGCGGTTTTTCTGGTTGGAGAAAATCGAGAGCGCACACACGGCTGATGCCGGCGCGCGTGTTGATTTCCTGGCCGCGAGCGCGTGCAGTACCCGCGCGGACGCGCTCTTTGAAGGGTTTTCCAAGGTGGCGCTGACCCTGCCGCTGAAGCGCTCGCTGGCCGGCAAGCGCTCGGCGATGGAGAAAGTGCTGACGGCGCAGTCCCGGTGCGCCGCCTATGGCGTAGAGCAATTTACCACGCGCTCGGCGCATCGGATCGGCCAGGTATACGCCCGGTTCAGCGAGGCGTTGCTTGCCTCGCAGCGCCCGGACTCACTCGATGCCCTGGCGCTGGATCAGTACAACCTCATGCTCGAGGAACAGGCCTTCCCGTTCGAAGAAAAGGCCATCGAGGTCTATCAGGCCAATATCGCGCGGTGTACCCGTGAGGGTGTCTACGATGAGTGGGTGCGCGCTAGCTACGACGCGCTCGCTACCCTGGTCCCGGCTCGCTACCACAAGCCCGAGCAGTTGGCGCTCGATGCTGCGGTTGAACAAACCGCCGAGCATAACGCGCGGACGCAGCGGCGACTCACGCGCCTGAACGAGGAGGGGATTGCGCTGCGCCGCGACGGACAATTTGACGCCGCCAGAGCCGCCTATCGGAGGGCGTTGGAGGTTGCCGACGATGACGCGGTCACGCATCGCAACCTGGGCATTCTCTACGAGCTGTACCTCGGCCAGCAGGATCGTGCGCTGGCCCATTACGCCCGTTACAGCGCGCTGACCGGCAGTGCCGACCGCGTTGTCCAGGGCTGGATTGCACAACTGGAGCGCAGCGGCGTCACGCTGGCGGGAGAACCTTGATATGTCGACATTTCACGCGAAGATTGCAGCCTGGTTGATGGCTTGCCCGGTACTCGCAGCCAGTGCGGCTGAGCCCGTTGTCAACCTGCACAGCACCGTGAGCGGGTCGGTCGAGCAACCGCGCGTGATGTATCTCGTGCCCTGGCAGGCACCGGATACACCACCTTTCGAATACGCGCCGGACCACCGGTTGCTGCGCGAGGTTTTCGCGCCCATCGATCGCGACGAGTTCGTGCGAGAACTCCACTACCAGGACAATCTTCGCGCCGCTTCGGCGCAGCCGCAGACAACGAGTGAGTAAAGGAGAGTAAACCATGGACATGTACGAAACTGTCGTGCGCTTTTTTCAAAGCGGAGGCCCGTTTATGTACCCGATAGCAGCCGTACTGGCGCTCGGACTGGCTATCGCGCTGGAGCGCTGGCTGGTGTTGAGCAGTGCGCGCATCAGGAACCGCAGCGCTTTCAAGAAGGCGATGCAGCACCTGGTCAGGCGCGACTACGGCGCACTGCTCAAGGCGGCCAGCAAGTCGTCCGTGCCGATGTACCGCATTGTTGCGGCGGGCATTTCCCGCTTCAATAACAGCCGCCGGCGCGACGATGTGGAGTCGGCGATGGAGGAGGGCGTGATGGAGGCGCTGCCGCGTCTGGAAAAGCGCACACCCTATCTCGCCACCCTGGCCAATATCGCGACGCTGTTGGGACTT
>CAYGOX010000004.1:0-35759 GCA_964351485.1 uncultured Halioglobus sp. | reverse complement strand
CAAATGGTGGCGTCGACAGCGTGCGCGCGGTCGTGGTGGCCATGCAGGAGAAGCTCGCCAGGGCGAAGTCGTTGCTCGAAAGCGCCCAGCGCAAGAAAAAGGACGTGTTTTAGTTGCACCGCAGAACATTTTTACAGGGCCTGGGTATTGCGGGCGCGCTCCCGCTGTCCAGTTCCCTCGGCTGGAGCGCGGCACCGGCGCCTGCGCTCTCAGTCACGCAGTTACCGCCGCTGGAGGGATCGCTAACGCTCTATCTCGGTCGCGGTGAGGGCGGCCTGTACGAGGATGTGCTGGACGCCATCGTCGATCGCAACCCGGATTTCGACCTGCGCATCCGCCGCGGCTCCAACGCCGCGCTTACCAACGCGATCCTGGCCGAGGCAAAAGCCGGTGTGCACCGGGCAGACCTGTTCTGGGCGGTGGATTCAGCAGCCGTGGGGCAGGTTACCGGCGCCGGTCTGGCGCAGCCCTTACCCTCAGACCTTGTCGACCAGCTCCAGCCCCAGTTTCGCTTCGGGAACTGGGTCCCTGTGACCGGGCGTATCCGTACGCTGCCGTACAACACCGAGCGGCTCAGTGCCGACAAAATTCCCGACAGCGTGATGGATCTGGCGGACAGTGATCTGTCCATTGGCTGGGCGCCGGCCTACGCCTCGTTCCAGTCGTTTGTCACCGCCATGCGGCTGCTGGAAGGTGACAAGGCGACGTCCGACTGGCTGCGCGGCGTGAAGTCGCGCGCCACCCGGTACGCCGGTGAGCTGGGCGTTGTAATGGCGGTTGAGCGCGGCGCGGTCGATATCGGTCTTGCCAATCATTACTACACGCTGCGGCTCAGGTCCGGCCGTCCGGACGCCGCGATTGAGCTCGCGTTTACCAATAATGACGCGGGTTGTCTGGTCAATGCATCGGGCGTTGTCGCCCTGCGGCCCGGGGCGACCGCGGTCAATTTCATCCGCTACCTGCTGACGCGGGAGGTGCAGTCCTACCTGGCCAGCGAGGCCTATGAAATCCCGCTGGTGGACGGCGTGGCAACTCCGCCGGGGATACCCGCGCTGGACGCCATCAACCCGCCCCGGGTGGACCTCACGCGCCTGGCCGACCTGCGCCCCACGCTGGACCTGATGCGCGCCGCCGGCGTGCTATGAAGCAGTTCCCGACAGCCTACGCAGCGAGCCTGCCCATCGCGGTCGCGGCACTGTTGCCGCTGGTGGTGCTGGTGGCGCTGGCGTTGCAGGAACCGTTGGTACTGGACAGTCGCAATCTCGATGTGCTGCTCAACACCCTGCTGCTGGTGTTGTTCACGGTAGTGGGTGCCGTACTGATCGGGGTGCCGCTGGCGCTGCTGACTGCCTATGTTGCATTACCGCTGCGGCGCCTGTGGCTGGTCTTGCTCGCCGCGCCGCTGGCCATGCCCAGTTACATCGGCGCTTTCACCTTTTACGCCGCGTTCGGTCCCGGAGGCGAACTCGATACCGTGATCGGCCTGCCGTCACCGTCGATGGAGGGCCTGGCCGGCGCGTCGCTGGTCATGGCGCTGTACACCTATCCCTTTGTGCTGCTGACCACGCGCGCTTCGCTGTGCAGCCTCGACGCCAGTCACGTGCATGCTGCGCGTACGCTCGGACTATCGCTGTTTGAAAGCCTGTGGCGCATCGTGCTGCCGCGTGTCACCAACGGTATCGCGGCCGGCGCCCTGCTCGCCGGGTTGTACGCGCTGTCGGATTTCGGTACGCCGGCCATTATGAATGTGGATACCTTCACGCGGGTTATCTACGTCGAGTACAACGCGTTCGGCCTGAGTCAGGCGGCGATGTTGTCGCTGCAGCTGTTGATCATTGTCGGGCTTTTCCTGTTTCTCGAATCGCGGGTCGGCGGCTCTGCCGAACGGCCGGGACGGCCGCTGGTGCTGTGGCCCACCCACCGCCAGGGTGCGCTGATGCTCGCGGGCGTCCTGCCGATTATCGTCGCGGCGATTGTGCTGCCCCTGGCGGTGTTTGGCCTGTGGCTGTGGCGCGACGGGGCCCAGGACTTTGACTGGCAGCTTGCGCTCAATTCCGCCAACGCCTCCCTGCTCGCGGCGCTGGTTGCGGTGGTGCTGGCCATCCCGGTGGCCCGGGCCGCGCTGCGCGGTCGTACCGGCCGCTTCATGGAGCGGGTCACGTATCTCGGTTTCGGGGTGCCCGGCATCGTGATGGGCACGGCGCTGGTGTACGTGGGCCTGCAGTTACCGGTGCTCTACCAGACACTGGCGTTGCTCGTGGCCGCCTATGTCCTGCGGTTCCTGCCGCTGGCGGTGGGATCGGTGCGCTCGGCCAGTGAAAACCTCGACGATTCACTGGTCAGTGCGGCCCGCGTGCTGGGTGCATCGCCCGCCGAAGCCTTTCGGAGAGTCACCCTGCCGCTCACGCTTCGCGGTATAGTAGCCGGTGCAGCCCTGGTATTTTTGGAAGCCATGCGAGAACTACCCGCAACCCTTTTACTCGGTCCCACCGACTTCGACACGCTGGCCACGTACCTGTGGCGCGTGTATGAAGCGGGTTACTTCGGCCAGGCTGCGGTGCCCGGGCTTCTGTTGGTTGCCATTTCCGCGGTGGCCCTGGCACTGATGTTCAGCGGTGAGCGTTGGGGCCTGCAAGAGAGTGAACCCTCCGCATGAGTCGAGAACTGATCGTCACTGGGCTGTCCGTAAAATACGGCGCCACGACAGTGGTGTCGGACGTGGCGTTTACGCTCGCGGAGAACGAAATTCTCATGCTGGTCGGCCCGACCGGATGTGGCAAGACTACAGTATTGCAGGCACTGGCCGGGCTTGTACCGATAGCTTCGGGTTCTGTACAGCTGGGGAACTGGCGTGCGACGCCCGAACATCCCGTGCCCCCGGAGAAGCGCAACGTGGGCATGGTGTTCCAGGATTTTGCTCTCTTTCCCCATCTCGATGTAGAGCAGAACATCCGTTTCCGGCTGGCCGACACCGCGCAGGCCGACTACTGGATTGAGCGGCTGGGCCTGGAGGCGCACCGGCATGCGCGCCCGGCGACGCTGTCGGGTGGGCAGAAGCAGCGTGTTGCGCTGGCCCGGACGTTGGCCCATCGCCCGGCCTGTGTCCTGCTGGATGAACCGTTGTCCAATCTCGATGCCGCGCTCAAGGACGATGTCCGCTGGGAAATCCGCAATGCCCTCAAGGCGGCCAATGTGCCGGCAATCTGGGTGACGCACGACCAGGATGAGGCGCTGTCGGTAGGTGACAGGGTGGGCGTATTGCGAAACGGTCGGCTGGAGCAGGTCGACACACCGGAAAACTGTTACAGCTGCCCCGCAAACGCGTTTGTCGCCCGGTTTCTGGGTGAAGCGAGCTTCGTCAATGGTCGGGTGGGCAACCACGCGGATGCGGTGGAAACCTCACTGGGCACGGCGCCGGGTGTGCCTGTTGCCGGTGCCGCGGGCGAGGTGAGCCTGTTGCTGCGCCCCGACGACCTTTCGCTGGCTGCCAGCGACACGGGTAATGGGGTGGTCTCCTGGGCGCGGTACGAGGGCAGTGCAAGGCTGTACGCGGTCACCACGGAGGCCGGCGAACAGGTCAAGGTGCGATGCAGTCACGAACTGCAGTGTGAGCCGGGAGACCGCGTGCAACTGCGGATTACCACGACCCACCCGCTGGCGTATTTTCCGCGCGACTAATGCGCCGCTGGCAGCGCTGCGAGCAGTTCCAGGCCAGCCTGCTGTCCACACACGACATGGTCAACCAGCGGGGTCAGGTCGCCGTTGCGCTCCCTGACCTGCGACATCACCTTTTTCAATGTGTCGCGCATCCCGTCACCGGCAGGGAAAATGGCCGGCTGCAGCCCGGCTGCTTCCAGCTCGCGGTTCATCCAGGTTAACGCGACGCGCGTGTTGCCGTCGGCGAAGGGGTGTATGTCGGCTATGGCCATCATGACCAGGGCCGCGCGCGGATAGCCCGGGGCTGCCTGCGACAGGATGTCGTCACAAAAGGCTCGGAACGTCGCGCCGCAGAGTATGGGTTCGCCACGGCGTCGCGTGGGTTCGTTGGGCACCCAGAACTGGGTGTATTTGAAATGGCCGGGTTTCACACCGGGATCGAATTCGCAGGCCAGGCCATGCCAGTACCGCAGTCTCGCTTCCATGTCTGCACCCGCGGGCTCGGCCGGCAGCGTTTGCCTGGCCGCGCTCACAGCGTTGCTGACACCCCGTGCTTTTGCGAGGTTGGCGTCGTGGTCGGATGAGGACTGCAGCGAGCTAGCCAGTTCCTGGCAGTGCGCGGGATCGTTCGCCAACGGAATCGTATACACGGCCTCGATGCGGGGCCAGTGCTCGGGCAGCGGATGCGTGAGGTCAACCGGCGTCACCTGAAGCGCGTTGGCATGTTCACCGTAGCGTGCGAGCTGTTCCCATATCGATTTATCAGTGCCGAAAGTTTCCTCTGGTGAATGCTCCAGCGCGCGTTCGAAAGCTTTGAAATCTGCGCTCTGGAGAAGGTCTGCAATCGGCTGGCCCAGTTGCCGGCGCAGCGTGAGCGCGATGCCTGCCGCGCGCACCTCTTCCTGCTCGGCAGGCTGAAGTGCGGTTTCTGACAGGGCCTGCAGCAGGGATTGCGCTTCGTCCAGCGCATCGGTTTCCAGTTTCATGGTCGCCAGGTTGACCCTGGGCAGGGTGAAGCGCGGTTCGCTCTCCATCGCCTCGCGGAGCAATGCCTCGGCCTCGCGCACCCGCCCTTTGCTGCGCAGCGCGCAGGCCAGCTTGTTCAGCGCCGCCGGGTGCCGCTTGCGTTCGACCGCCTGCTGGTAGGCTTCCAGCGCCTGCCGGGGCCGGCCCAGCTGGCGCAGGGCGTCTCCCATCATCATGTGCGGCAGCATCTGCGCCGGGTTGAGAGAGATTGCGTTGCGAATTGCCCGCACAGCGGATTCCGCCTGGCCGTGTTCAAGCAGTGCGGAGCCGAGGTTGATCCAGCCGGCGGTCTGTGTGGGCTCGGTGTCCGTGGCGGCCTTGAAAGCCAGGATGGCGTCGTGCATTTTCCCTTGTTTGAACGCGTCCTGGCCCCTGCGCATCAGCGATAACCATTGTGGGTCGGGAGAAGTCTGTGCTGGATTGCTGGCGGGCTGGGTCGTGGTCACGGTCCTGGTTCCTCACTGGTGTGCCGGGTTAGTCTGATGGTGCCTACGGCGGTTGTCCAGCGGTTCGCGCCCCGGGTCGAATTTCGTTAAGCTCGCGCCCACGGTGGCGCGCAGCGCCGTCCAATCAGGAGACAGTATCGCAATGCCAAGCGAGACCAGGCGAGGGGCCGGGGCGACATCCAAAAAGTCGCAGGCCTGGCTTGAAAAAATGCAGGCCGGTCAACGGGCGTTCCGGCACCGGCAGTTGGACGTTGCTCGCCGCGCATTCGCTGCCGCCACCCGGTTGCAGCCGAAACGTTTCGAGGGGTGGGTCAACCTGGGGTCGGTGCTGTTGCAATTGGGTGAACTGGATGCAGCAGAAACAGCATTGAAGCGGGCCCGCGTACTCAACCCGACGCTGGCAACGATTCCCATGCTGCAGGGCGATGTGCTTCGCCTGCTCGGTCAGGCGGACGCGGCGGCTCGCGCCTACGAGGAGGCTGTCAGTCTGGAGCGCAGCCCGCAGGCGCTCAACAAGCTGGCCTGCCACCTGCGCTCACGCCGCGAAGCGGCCACCGCGTTTTGCCTGTACGACGAGGCGATTCAGCGCGATGCGGCTTTTTCCCTGGCGCGCGTTAATCGGGCGACACTTCTTTTGGAAAGCGGGGACTTCGACGCAGCGGCGGCATCGCTGTCGGAACTGGCCGCGTCTCGCCTGCCGCCGGTTGAACAGAATGAAGTTACCAACGCGCAGGCGGCGCTGGGCGAGTACCACCGGTTGGCGAGAGCGCTACAGGCAGTGGTCGACGGGGCGGGCACCGGCGCACTGGAGCAGGCCCTGCAGGCACTGCCCGAGTCGGTACAGGAAGTGGATGAGTTGGCTATCGCGGCCTTCGCCCGGTACGCGGCCAGTGCCCGACGGCTGGCGGATCGACCATCGCTTGCGGCTCCATCACTGCCACCTGACTGGCCGCTGATCGAGGGGGTGTTCATGATTCCCCTGGTGAACACCGTCGACGAGTACCTGGCGCTGGACGTGGAGGCGCAATCCGCGCACGATGATGCAGAACTCAGGGAGTCGCTCAATGTTCGCGATGCGGTGATCGCGCATCGGAGCGAGGCGGAAGGAACTGCGGCGCCTCACCAGGTCGAAGCGCAGTGGCGCAGTATTCACGCAATCTGCTGCGAGCGCATTGACGGTTTTTCGCCCGGCCACTTCAAGTACACGCAAAACTGGTCGCCGCACAATCCCCGTCTGCGGCGTGTCGAACCGCGATCTGCCAGTGCCACTGTGCAGCACGTGATCGGACAACTCTATCCCGTGTTGCCGCCGGGTCTGTCTGGTGCCGCAGTACAATTGCTGACACTGCTCGATCTGCATCCCTTTGCCGACGGCAATGCCCGGGTGGCCCTGACCTTTATCAATCGCGCACTGGAGCGCGAGGGCGAAATGCCGTTGTTGTTTCCGCGCACGCTTGGGCTTCGCGGTGAACTGGGTCGGGCTTTGCGGCGGGTTCGCGCCGCACCCGACGATATCTCGCCGCTGGTCAATGTGCTGGTGCAGGCGCAGCGGTTCGCAGCGGAATTTTTGCAGGAGCTAGAGAACAACCGGACCGGAGACAGTCGATGAACCAACAGAACAACAGCCCTTTTCACGCGGGCCTCGATCGGCAGCCGGCGAATTTCGAGGCGTTGACGCCGGTACATTTTTTGCACCATACAGCGAGAATCTATCCGCAGAAGACCGCGGTCGTGCACGGCGATCTTCGTTACGATTACGCCACGCTCCTGCGCCGCTGCGAGGCCCTTGCGAGTGCGCTTGCCGATCTGGGCGTGGGGCCGGGCAGTACCGTTTCGATCATCGCACCGAATGTGCCGGCGCACCTGGAGGCCCACTTCGGCGTGCCGCTTTGCGGTGCCGTGCTGAACAGCATCAACATCCGCCTCGAGGCCGCGACCATCGCGTATATTCTCGACCACGGTGAATGCGATGTGCTGTTGGCCGATGCACAGTTTGCCGATGTTGCCCGCGAGGCACTGGAGATCAGCGGGCGCAAGCCCGTTGTCATCGACCTGGACGATCACCTCGGTCCCCGTGACAGACACATCGGTTCGATGACGTACGAGGCACTGCTTGAATCGGCGGGAGACGGACCCCCGGTACGAGCGATTGCCGACGACTGGCAATCGCTGGCACTGAACTATACGTCCGGTACCACGGGCAACCCCAAGGGCGTGGTGTATCACCATCGCGGTGCCTACCTCAACGCGATCGGCAACGCCGAGGCCTGGCAGTTGCAGGGCGACCCCGTCTACCTGTGGACCCTGCCCATGTTCCACTGCAACGGATGGTGTTTCCCCTGGACGATCACACTCAAGGCCGGGACGCACGTTTGTCTGCGCGATGTGGCGCCAGAAGCGATTATCGAGGCGGTGGTTGCCGAGGGCGTCACCCACCTCTGCGGTGCGCCAATTGTCCTGTCGATGATGGCCAATGCCCCGGCATCGCTGCGCGAGAAGTTGCCGCCCGGTTTGCAGGTGATGACGGCCGGCGCCGCGCCCCCGGCGGCGGTCATTGCCGCGATGGAGGCACTGGGCACGAGCATCACTCATACCTACGGTCTTACCGAAGTCTACGGGCCCTGTGTGTACTGCGCCTGGCAGGAGGACTGGAACGCGCTGCCCGCCGGGGAGCGCGCCGCGATGAAGGCGCGTCAGGGGGTACCGTACCCTGTGCTGGGTGGCCTGGACGTACTGGATCCAGCGACCCTGACGCCAGTGCCGGCCGACGGGCAGACCATTGGCGAGGTGATGTTTCGCGGTCACGTCGTGATGAAGGGCTACCTGAAAAACCCCGAGGCGACAGCCGAGGCCTTCGCGGGCGGCTGGTTTCATTCGGGCGATCTTGCGGTGAAGCACCCGGATAGTTACATCGAGATCAAGGATCGCTCCAAGGACATTATTATTTCCGGCGGAGAGAATATCTCCTCCATCGAGGTCGAGGGCGCATTGCACCGCCATCCCGAGGTGCTGGCGGCGGCTGTCGTGGCCCGGCCCGACGAAAAGTGGGGGGAGAGCCCCTGCGCATTTGTCGAACGGGTTGACGGTGCGACAGTCACCGAAGATGCACTACTGGCGTTTTGCCGTGAGCACCTGGCCGGCTTCAAGATGCCGCGGACCATCGTCTTTGATGAATTGCCCAAGACCTCAACAGGGAAAATTCAAAAGTTCCTGCTACGGGAACGTGCGAAGAAACTATAGTCAATAAAAACAATAGCTTGCGGCGTGGATTCTCCCCTGATTTTGTCCTGTTAACCTAAAGTTTACCGCTTCTTCTGTCGATACCCGGTGATACCGGGCGTCTGCCCGGAGTGAACTTGATGGCAGGTAACAGGAGTTGGTCTATGGGTGTTGGTAGCGAGAGCGTCATGGCGGTCCAGGACGTTTCAATTGAGGGGTTCAGCAACGAGATTCTCGGGGAGTTGCACAGCGGCGATCTGGTCCTGCCAATGCTGCCCGAAGTGACGCTGCGCGTCAGTGACATGGCGGCCGATCCCGACGCCTCGCTGGCTGACCTGGCCGACCTGATCAGAACCGACCCGACCCTGTCCTCGCAGTTAATCAAGGTATCCAACAGTCCGCTCTACCGGGGTCGTCAGGCGGTCGATTCTGTGCCGATGGCGGTTTCGCGCCTGGGCTTCAAGGTGGTCAAGAACCTGGTATCAAGCCTTGCGATGCAGCAGATGTTCTCCTCCACCTCAGCCAGTGCCGAGCAGCGGCTGCGCGGTATTTGGGATCTGAATACTGATGTCTCCGCCCGCTGTCAGGTCCTGGCCGGCAGGGTGCCGGGTATTGAGGCGGATGAGGCGATGCTGGCAGGCCTTATTTATAACATCTGTGTGTTGCCGCTGCTGACCAAGGCAGAGCGGCACCCGGAGCTGTTTGAGAACGATGCATCGTTTGAGGCGCTGGTGGATGCGCTCGCGGCGCCGATCGGCGTGGCTGTTCTGGTGAGCTGGGATTTTCCCGTCAAGCTCATTAACGTCGTCGAACACTACCCGGACTTTGAGCGCAACGCCGCCAACGAACCGGAGCTGGTTGACGTGGTGCAGGTGGCGAGTTTGCAAAGTCACCTCAACACCCGCCAGCACCGCACTCCCGAGGAACTGGCTGCGCTGCCCGCGTTTCGCAAGCTCGATATCCAGACGGATGTGGAAGTGGATGAACTGGATGAAAACAGTGAGGAGTACGCAGCTGCGATGGCGATGTTCCGCTAGGGAGCACTGCCTCGCAGCACAGGCGCGGTTCCAGTAAGCGCCGAAACTAAATCAAGACACTGGAGGACAACAATAATGAATATGGATTCTCTGTGGGGATTCACCCGCGTGTTTCTGGAAATCCTGGCAGTAGGGATTTCCCTGACCCTGGCCGGTCTGCTCGTTGCCGTGGCCTATATGTATATCGTGGACAGGACGCAGACGGCGCAGACCATCCGCCGCAACTATCCTGTGATCGGGCGATTCCGCTACCTCTTCGAGCATATGGGGAGTTTCTTCCGCCAGTATTTCTTTGCGCAGGATCGCGAGGAATTGCCATTCAACCGCGCGCAGCGCTCCTGGGTATACCGCGCCGCCAAGAATGTGGATTCCACGGTGGCCTTTGGTTCGACCCATCCCATCAATACTCCCGGAGATTTCCTGTTTCTCAATGGACCCTATCCTCCATTGGAAGAAGAGGCGCTCCCGCGGCGCGATATCGTCTTCGGTATGGGGTTTGCCGAGAAGCCGTATTCCACGACCTCGTTTTTCAACATTTCCGCGATGAGCTATGGCGCACTGTCAGCGCCGGCCGTCCTCGCGCTTTCCAAGGGCGCGCGTGAGGCCAACATCTGGCTGAACACGGGCGAGGGCGCGATTTCGCCCTATCACCTGGAAGGCGGTTGCGACCTCGTGTTCCAGATCGGTACCGCCAAGTACGGCGTGCGGGATGACAGTGGCGAGCTGTGTGATAACCGGCTGCGAGAGGTTGCAGCGCACGAAAAAGTGCGGATGTTCGAGATCAAGCTGTCGCAGGGCGCCAAACCCGGCAAGGGCGGTATCCTGCCCGGTGAAAAGGTCGACGCGATCATCGCCCGGACACGGGGCATTCCCGAGGGCGTGGATTCCATCAGTCCCAATCGTCATCCCGACATCGCTTGCGACGAAGATCTGCTCAACATGATTCACCGCATTCGCACCGTCACCGGCAAGCCCGTGGGTATCAAGGCTGTGCTGGGCCAGACAGAGTGGCTCGATGCGCTGTTCACCGCGATCAAGGAGAAGGGGCTGGACTATGCGCCGGACTACTTCTCGGTAGACAGCGCCGACGGTGGTACCGGGGCCGCGCCCCAGAGCCTGATCGACAATGTTGGCCTGCCGCTGCGGCGCAGCCTGCCGATCCTGATCGACAAGCTGAAGGCGCACGGGCTGCGAGATCGCATCCGGGTGGTGGCTTCGGGCAAATTGATCAACCCGGCCGATGTTGCGGCGGCGCTTTGCATGGGCGCCGATTGTGCCAACTCCGCGCGGGGCTTCATGCTCGCACTCGGTTGTATCCAGGCCCTGCAGTGCAACAAGAATACCTGTCCGACGGGTATTACCACGCATGACAGGGATTTGCAGCGAGGGCTGGTGCCGGCCGACAAGGCGCACCGCGTGGCCAGTTACGCCACCACCATGATGCATGAGGTGGAGGTTATCGCGCACTCTTGCGGTGTCCGGGAACCGGGCGAGCTGGCGCGTTATCACGCCCAGATCATCAACGAGGCAGGGCTGCCCGAATCACTGGATGATTTGCGCCGGGCCAGCTAGAGTGCGGGTATCATCCCGCAGTCAGAGGCGCCGGCGTGAACCGTACCAGACTCCTCGAGGCCGAGGCCCGATTCCTCGGCCAGTACCCCGCAGGCTTTGATGATCCGGGTCTCGCGTCCATCAAGAAAAAGCACAACGTCGACAAGCTGACAGAGTTCGCGCGCCGAGAACTGGCGCGCGAAAAGTTCCACCGGCCGGTACACGTGGTCGACACTGCATTGAAAATTGTCAGCCGATCCTCCATGGTGTCGCGCTTTGAAAAACCGAAGTTCCGTGATTTTGTCCAATGCCTCAACAGTGACGAAAAGGCGGCGTTTGCCCAGGCGCTGGAGCTGCGTCTGTATGGTCGTGCCAGGCAGCGCGGTTTCGAAGAACTGGTCGGTATGTTGCAGCCGCACGGTGTCGCCAAATGGTCGGTCGTATCGGTGATTCCCTTCTACGTGTTCCCGCAGCGCGAGGCGTTTGTCAAACCGACGACAGCCAAGGGGATTCTCGCCGCACTGGAGGTGGACGACTTGCAATACCGCCCGCAGCCAACCTGGGCCTTCTACCGCGGCTACCAGCGCCTGCTGAAAGACATTCGCGATACGGTCTCGGATCGGCTCGCGCCCAACAACGCGGCGCTCACGGGCTTTTTGATGACCAGCCTATAGGCGACGAATCCGGATATTGCGGTACCACACCGCGTCGCCGTGATCCTGCAGTACGATGTAGCCTTCATCGGCGGTACCGAAGCGCGGCATGTCGATGTACTTGCTGCCCGCCACCAGTGTGTTCCAGCGCTCGCCGCCGCGCTCGATCTGTACCACGCGCTCGCCGTTGAGCCAGTGTTCGATCTGGTTGTTCTTCACGCGAATCCTGACCTTGTTCCATTGGCCCGGCGGTAACACCGTTTCCGGCACTGCCGAGACGAGGTCGTACAGGTCGCCCGCGCGGTGCGTCGTGACGCGACCGTCGAGATGCCCGTCGTTGTCCAGCACCTGCATTTCCGGCCCGGTCTCCCAGGGCATCTTTTCTTCCTCGTCCGCCACGAGATAGAAAATGCCGCTGTTGCCGTTTTCGCTGATCTTCCATTCCAGGCTGAGTTCGAAATCGCGGAATTTCTCCCGGTAGTAGATCAGGTCACCGCTGGGGCCGCCGAACAGGGCGCTCTTTATCATATCCCACCAGGGGAAGCGGCTTTCCTGCTTGAGTGCCAGGACGCCATTGTCTACCTGCCATTTCCTGACCTCGGTGGACTCGCTGCCGTAGTTGCGCCACCCGCTGAGCGTTTTGCCATCGAACAGGAGTTCCGAATCGTCTTCGCAGGTTGCCTGGCTGACAGTATTCACGGCGGCCGTTGCATCGGCGGGCATTGCGTTGATCGTATACCAGGCTTCGGCCGTCCACAGCGGGTCACCAGTATGACTGCGCAGGCGGTCATCGAGCGCGATATAGGCAACATAGCCTGCCTTCAGGCCCTCCACTGCGATGCGTAGCCGGGTCCCGTCCTCGTTAAGACCGACAGCGTCGGCTGCCAGCGGGGTTACATCATATTTTGGTCCGCCGTATTGTTCATTGGGGTGGTAGAACCACTGCTCGATGCGTACATCCTCGGGCGTGGGCGTGATGTCGGGTGACAGCGGTTGTGTCAGCTCTATCTCCAGGCCGTCGCCCTGAAGGCGCACGGCGCGGATTTCGAAGGCGTTGTTGCCGACGTAGCGCAGGCGTTCCAGTCCGTACCATGGCTTGCCGTACTCGCCCCAGTTGGGCCGGCTGCCGGCCTCGCCGACATAGATGGCGCCATCGGCACCGCGGAGCAGGCGATTGACCGGCGCCTGCAATCCGCCCGTGAAATGAAAAGCTGCGCCCTGTAGTTGTCCCGCGACCTCCTCGATAAAGACGCGCTTGATTCCGCCGTTGTACACGTCACCGTGAATCATTTGTCCCGCGTAGGGCCCCTCGCTCAGCAGCAGCGGTTGCGTCGGTGAGTTGCCCACCTCGTCCTGCGGCAGCCAGGCGACCGGCGGCGACTCGGCGCGCGTTGCAACGGCCGGGCCGTCGACTGCGCGGGAACCATAGAAGGCGCCCGGCTCGATCCGCACCAGTTTGCTGGCAGGCAGCCAGTCGCCCTGGTTGTCGGTGACATACACCGCACCGTCGGGCCCGACGTCAATGCCATTGGGCGTGCGAAAGCCCGACGCGACGACTTCAACGCGGCCGTCGTCGAGCGACGCACGGAGCAGCTTGCCCTGCGTCGCTTCCTGTTCCGGACAGCTGGCACCGCCGGGCAGTACGCAGATGGAGAGCAGGAAATACAGTGCGTCGTCACGGTGCAGCAGCCCAAACGCAAAAGAGTGGAAATTCGGATTGGCGGTCCAATCGTAGGAGTGCGCGCGGTACACGTCGGTGATGCCATCGCCGTCGCGATCGACCAGCTCTGTGATTTCCTGTTTTTGCAGGACGAAAATACGGTCATTGACGGTGGCCAGTCCCAGCGGTTCGTGCAGCCCCTCGGCAATTCGACGCACGCGGGCCGATTCGGGAGCCTCCGGATCGACCAGGTACACGGCCCCGTCGATATCCCAACTGGCCAGCACCAGCGTGCCGTCGCTCAGGAAGCCCATGCCGCCGACCCTGGGCTCGAAGCCCGGTGGTGCCAGGTTGTCGATCTCGAATGACGGGTGAAGGCTCGTTAGCCGTGGCAGGACATCGTAACTGTAGGTGGATGGGTAGGGCTCGCCGTTGGCGTCCACCGGGCCATCGAGCCCGGTTTCAGGTTCACCCACGCTGAGCACGTAGGTGACCGCAGCCTGCGCATCCTCCAGGCTCATGTCCGGATGTGGCGGCATGGGTACCGGGCCCCAGGTGCCCTGGGCGCCGTCGATAACCTTGCGGGCAAGTACGTCGACGACCTCGGGCTGAACGCGGCCGCGAAATTTGCCGGAGATCTGGGTCCAGGCCGGCCCGGCGATACGGTGCTGCTCACCGTGGCACCCCAGGCAGTCGCTCGCGCTGATCACCGCTTCGCCGCGGCTGACGATATCCTGGGCGGGGGCAGACTTGCCCGCGCCGGTCGCGATGCGCTCCGGAATCGGTGTCGGGTTGTCCAGTGCGAAGAGCAGTCGGCCCTGCGCCACGTGGCGCTCGCCGGTGCCGGTATAAAACACTGCGTGTGCATCGGAAAATGTGTCGTGCCTTTCAAATTCGCGCACCAGCGCGCGTGAGGGCGATTTGTCTTCAATGTCGGGCTTCTCTGTCAGCTCCAGCGTGATCGCATTGGCCGAGAGCGTGAAACGCATGGCAGCGCGTGAGCGCCCCGCACTGTACTCGTGGCCCAGATAGCGAACCTCTGCCGGGTATTCAACGCCCGCCTGCAGAATGGTCCAGCGCGCACCCTCGGCATCGCGCAGAAACCAGCGACCGCTGCTCGCTGGCTGTGGGCCGTGCTGGTAGTTATAGGCTGCGCCCTCGAACAGCACGTCACCTTCCCACACCTGGTACAGTGATTGCGATTCCACTGCATAGGCTGCCCACAGTCCGGGGGCCAGTGCGAACTTGATCATGCGCGGGCGCTCGTCGAGATTGCCGCGGATTACCCAGGGGGCGTGACCGCGCCCCTCGACCTGCACCCGGCCATAGGACGGATCGCTCGAGGCGCTGGTGTCGACACCGTATACCTCGGCCCGGATCACCGCGATGACGGCGGGTATGCCACTGCGTTTGCCCAGGTCGTAGAGAAAGGCCAGGTCCGAACGCGACACCAGGCCCTGTTGCAGCCCAATGCCTACGCCGATGGCTAACAGCAGGGCGAGAACAAGTGGCAGGGCGAGCAGGGCAGCGAGTAGTTTTTTCATAAGTGGGCGCGTCGTGTCGGACAGGTCAGTATTGGTATGTGGTACATCATAGTAGTCGGCTCACCGCGTGCAAGTGATCACCGTGTTGACGAATGCGCGGTCGGGTCAGATACTCGCTCGATCCAGGACATACCCGGAGGCTTCATATGACCGATCAGATAAAACCCTACACGGAAGGCCAGGAAAAATTTGGCAGCTTCCTGATAAACCGTCTGGGGAAATTTCAGACTACGGTCTACGAGCTAACCGGTGGGCGTCTCTGGAATACCTTCCAGGGCGGCCCTGTCGCCATTCTGACCACCGTTGGCCGCAAGACGGGCAAGGTGCGTAAAGTCCCGCTGCTCTACCTGCGCCAGGGCGAAGATGTCGTGATGACGGCGTCCAAGGGTGGTATGACAAAACTGCCGGTGTGGTACTACAACGTGGCAGCGGCCGACACCTCCGATATCCAGATCGGGAACCAGAAGCGGACTTACCGCATGCGCGAGGCCAACCCCGAGGAAGAGGCCGCGCTGTGGCCCCAGCTGGAGGCCATGTATCCCGATTACAAGGAATACCGGGCACGCGTGGAGGGAGTTCGGCACATTCCCATCCTGATCTTCTCGCCGGTGGGGTCCTAGCGCTTGGCGAATCTCAAGCCGGGTATCTACCGCCACTTCAAGGGTAGCGAGTACCGGGTCATGGGGGTGGCAAGGCATTCAGAGACTGAGGAACAGTTGGTCGTCTACCATCCGCTGTACGGTGATCGTACGTGGTGGGTGCGGCCGCTGGCCATGTTCACCGAGGTGGTTGAGCACGAGGGCAGCACGGTGCCCAGGTTCGCCTATCAGCGCGAACAGGAGTAGGCCGTTGCGCCGGCAACGGCCCCTGTCTCAGAGGTGGTTGCGCAGATTCAGTTCGTCCGGGTAGGGCGTAAAAAACACCTGGCTGTTGATGTACGCGTCGGGCATGTCCGTGAAGTAGTGCCTGAGCATCGTGATCGGCACGATCAGTGGAATATCCCCCACCCGGTAGCTCTCGATAAGTTCTGCCAGTCGCTGCCGCTGCGCCGCCGTGATGCTGCGTTTCAGGTACCCCGACAGGTGAAATAGGGTGTTGCTGTGGCTGGCCCGTGTCGTGGTGCGAGACAGCGCCGCCATCAGTGTACCTATAAATTCCTTCGACAGCGCTTCGATGTCGGCATTGCCCGCGTCCGCGAGCATTTTTCCCAGTGCCTTGTAGCTGGGCACGTGGTGCGCCATTACGAGGTACTTGTAGCGGGTGTAGAACTCGATCAGTGCGTGCGCGCTGAGCCCCCGCGATACCAGGCGTTTCCAGTCGTGATAGGCGCAGGCGCGGGTGGCGAACGATTCGCGAATCCGGTCGTCGTTAAGTCGTCCGTCGTCTTCCAGCGGCAGCAGCGGGTCGGCGCGGTGAAGCGCGTTGGCGAAAATGCCATTCTGGTCCGAGGCCAGGTGATGACCTTTCTCTGAGTAGCGTTTTACCCGGCCATAGCCACAGCTCGGGCTGCCCTTCACCAGGATGTAGCCACAGAGGTTGGGCGCTTCGTCCAGCACGCGCTGGGCATAGGCGCTGATGGGAGCAGTGAAATCCTGCGTATGCGTATCGACGTCCAGCACACGCACGTTGTTCTCGTCGCCCACCAGGTGAATAGGGGGGCGTGGCACGCCCATGCCCGCGCCGAGTTCCGGGCAGAACGCGCGGGTGGCGAAGTGTTCACACAGGCTGACCACGTGGGCGTTGGGTTTCTTGGTCTGGCCGTTATAGCGTACGGCGTTGCCGGCCAGGCAGGAACCAATGCCCAGCAGGGGTTTCTGTGTTGTGTAGTCGCCTATCTCGTTCACAGGTTGCCTGCTAGCGCCCCTTGAACACAGGTTCGCGACGCTGCGCTCTTGCCGTGAGGCCCTCGACGAAATCCTCCGACCGCATGAGTTTGTTCAACGCCTCGTTCTCCAGGTCCAGGGCCTGGGCGAGGGCGTCGAGATGGGGTTGATGCATGATACGTTTCATCTCCCGGATCGAAAGCGCGGCGCCGCGTGGTGGAATGAGCTGCAGCATCTGTTCGCGGGCAAAGTCCAGCAGTTCGTCGTGCGCGATCACCGCGTTGGCCAGGCCCAGCTCGACCACGGTGTGCGCGTCGAGTTTTCCGGGGAAAAATAACAGTTCCTTGGCCTTCTGAAACCCGAGCAGGCGCGGAAGCAGGAACGTCGATGACAACTCGGCGGCGATGCCGAGTTTGGCGAAAGGCATCTCGACCCAGGCGTGTTCCGACAGGTAGATCTGGTCGGCGCCGGCCAGCGCCAGGGTAAATCCCCCGCCAATCGCCAGCCCGTTGATGGCCGCGAAGATGGGTTTGTCACAGGCGTAAAACTTCAGGGTCGCGCTTTTCTGTGCGATATCTGACATGTCGATCTGTTCGATGATTTCCGGAGCAACTCCCTCAAACGCATCGGGATTGAAATATCCGCCGCTGCTGAAAGCCTCTTTAGCCGGATCTTCGTTGGCCGGATCGGTGGCCCCGGTGATAATCATACCGTGCGCTGACTCGTCAGCCTGAAAGTGATCCAGCGCGTAACAGATTTCGAGAAAGGTGATCGCGCTCAGCGCGTTCTTGCGGCCCGGAATGTTGAGGGTGAGAGTGACGATACCTGCGTCATCCCGGGTGTAGATAATGTCTTTGAAATCCTGAATATCCATCGGCGGGCCTGTCCGGAAGAAAGCGGGGGTTGGCGAAACATTCTGTGGCGAACAGCGCGTGATCGCAACCCCGTTCCGGTGTTGCTGACCGGACCTAGCGGTAGGCCGGCTCTGTGAAGCTGTCCGGGTATCGGGATACCGGTGTTCGGTTGACGCGAAACTGGCTGGCGCGCAGCTCGGCGTTCTCGCGGATGTTCTGGTAGAAAAGGGTGAAGTCGCGGGTATGGTAGTTCCGCTTCTCGTCATCCCGTCCGCTGGCGAAGGGCCCCTCGAGCTGGGGTTCGACGAACAGGAAACCATTGCGGCACTGTGCCCAGGTCCAGCCCGGCTTGACCGCCGGGAGCAGATCGAGCTGCTTGCCTGACGGACGATTGAACAGCAGTTTGTCCAGGCTATAGTCGCCGACAACTGCCAGCGCGCCAGCGTGCTGCGAAGCGTCCGTGCGCACTTCATCGTTACGCCAGCTCAACGGGTTGGTGCAGAGAATGCGCTTGTGGTCGGCGTACTCCCAGCCATCCTGGTAATAGTGCCGGACTCCGGGTTGGGGTTTGCCGCCCTCGCCATAGGTCGCCCAGTGCACCACGCAGCCGGTGTCGGTGGGGGTAGTACACGGCGGTATGCGCGTGAGCTCCCGGTCGAAATAGTCCAGCGGTACCTCGTACCCCACGAGGTAGGCGGCGACCAGCCGATCCCGCAGCTTTGTCGTATTGACACGTTCGCTCAGTAATCGCAGAGCGTGCACCGTTCCCTGGCTGTGGCTGGCGATGATAAACGGGCGGTCACCCGCCAGTTCGTCCAGGAAGACATCAAAGGCGGCAGCCACATCGACGTAAGCGAATTCCAGGGCACGGTGACCGTCCCGGGTTTCCCTGTCCAGAAAGCTCCAGAAAGTGGCCTCGCGGTAGTGCGGGGCGTATACATCACAACAGCCGTTGAATGCGCTGCCCTGCGTCGCCATCATGCGGCCTACCATTTCCCACGCCCAGCTGTCGGCAAACAGCGGTGCGTTCCAGCGTTTGCCGCTCAGGTAGGATGTGGGATGAATGTAAAACACCGCGGTACTGGCCTCGCCCTCGCGTGGCGACTGGTGATTGGGGACGAGGTTGGCCAGGCCTTCACCGCCCGGCAGTGAAGCCCAGTATCGTTCAAGGTAGTAATCGGGGGGGACCGTGATGGGCTCTTCCGCGTACGTATGGGCCGGCTTCATCAGTACGGTTGCCAGAGATTCTCCCCGCAGTTGTAACGTGATCCAGAACAGAAGCGGCAATAGCAGCGTCGCCCCGATAAGTCCCAGGGCGAAGCGTTTCATCCACGGCGTGGATGCGTTGTCAGGGCCGGGGCTGATACAGCGTCTCCATGATCTGGTCGATGGAGAAAGTGGCCGGCCGCTGGCGCGGTGGGAACTGCTGCAGGCTCATCACAAACCGCGTGACGGCAACCCGGCCCTGCATGGCAGCCGGTGCGATCTTGGTATCCCACCAGTTGTTATAGCTGTTGGAGTCAGTGTCTGCGCGTTCGAAGGGGTCGCGCCGCAGGTGGAACAGTTTGGGAATGCGCAGCGTGACAAACGGGTCGCGCCAAACGTCAAATCGCTGAGCGCGCTGCTCTGCAAAAACAAGCTTCCAGTCGCCCACGCGTGCCGATACCAGCAGGCCGTCGTCACTGAAATAGAAGAACTCGTCTCTTGGTCCGTCCGGCCGCTCCCCCTTGAAGTAGGGCAGAAAGTTGTAGCCGTCCAGGTGCACCTTGAACTGCTTGTCGCCGGCCGCGTAGCCACGCTTGAGACGGTTGGCGATATCCGGTACACCGGCCGCCGCCATCAACGTGGGGAACCAGTCCAGGTGCGACATGACTTCGTTGCTGACGCTGCCCGGTGCGATCGTGCCGGGCCAGCGTACCACTGCCGGCACGCGGAAGCCGCCTTCCCAGTTGGTGTTTTTCTCTCCGCGAAACGGGGTGATCGCGGCATCCGGCCACATGTTGTAGTGAGGACCGTTGTCGGTGGAGTAGATGACGATGGTGTTGTCGGCAACATCCAGCGCATCGAGCTTGTTCAGCAGGGCGCCCACGTGGGCATCGTGCTCGAGCATGCCGTCGTTGTAAAAGCCCTGTCCCGAGGCACCCAGTTGCTGCTCTTTGACGTGGGTGTAGTAGTGCATCCGCGTCGAGTTGAACCAGAGGAAGAAGGGTTTATCGGCCTTGACGGATTTCTCCATAAACGCGAGGGAGGCGGCCAGGAATTCGTCGTCGATCGTCTCCATGCGCTTGCGCGTGAGAGGACCGCTGTCCTCTATTCGCCCATCGGCATAACTCTGGATGACGCCGCGGGGCCCGAATCGCTGATGAAATCCGGCGTCCTTCGGGTAGTCCGGGTCTTCGGGTTGCTCCTCGGCGTTGAGGTGGTAGAGGTTGCCAAAAAATTCGTCAAAGCCGTGATTGGTGGGCAGAAACTCGTCGCGATCACCCAGATGATTCTTGCCGAACTGACCGGTGGCGTAGCCCAGCGGTGCCAGCAGTTCAGCCAGCGTGGGATCTTCGGGCTGGATGCCCAGGTCGGCGCCGGGAATGCCTACCTTGGTCAGCCCTGTGCGCACCGGGTGTTGTCCGGTAATGAATGCGGAGCGGCCCGCTGTACAGCTCTGCTCGCCGTAATAGTCGGTGAACAGCATGCCCTCGTTCGCGATGCGGTCGATGTTGGGGGTCTGGTAGCCCATCATGCCGTGACTGTATTTACTGATATTCCAGATACCGATGTCATCGCCCCAGATGACGAGGATGTTGGGTTTGTCGGCCGCAACTGGCTGGGAGAGAGTTAAACCCAGGAGAAAAGCGGTTTTTGCTAGAATTCCCAGGCTTCGCTGGATAAACCGGTTTTGTCTGGCGCTTCTTGTCATGTAGTTGTCGCTCTTCTCGAGTTGGATGGCTGGCACACCGGTAGCCTGATCACCGGAACACCCAGGTGGCACTGATCGTCAGGCTCCACAGTGCGACCATACCGGCAGCGACAATCTGTACAGCGAGATAGTGCACACTGGTTACCTGTACGCCGACTTCCATTACCAGGGCGTTCACTACCAGGGCGCCGACACACATGGCCAGGTACTTCAGCAACACCACGCCATGGGGAGCCTCGCTACCGAAGGTCCAGTGATAGTGGAGCACATAGTTGTAGCACACGGC
This sequence comes from uncultured Halioglobus sp., assembly GCA_964351485.1. Lineage (GTDB taxonomy): Bacteria > Pseudomonadota > Gammaproteobacteria > Pseudomonadales > Halieaceae > Marimicrobium. The sequence goes on along the minus strand of CAYGOX010000004.1, from coordinate 15,089 downwards.
CACGAGCAGTGCGATGGTACTGGCGATGGTGGTGTCCATGGCCAGGCCCTCCACCAGCGCCCAGGTAAGTCCCAGGCAGAGCGCAGCGGTGCTGCCGCCGACAAAAACAAAGCGACGCAGTAGTGGTAGATCGAGTTTCCGGGGAAGCATCGGGACGCCTGGGTTACCGGGTTTACCGGTCTATCATATATCGGCTACAGTGAGTTGTAACCGTTGGTCCGGCGCTGTCCCGGCCAACCGGCTTGTCGGGATTGGGAGCGCAGGGGGCATGAAGTTTCGCACGCTGGGAAAGACAGGTTTGCGCGTCTCTGTGATCGGGATCGGCACCTGGCAGCTAGGCGGTATGTGGAACAAGCAGTTCTCCCTGCCGGAAGTGCAGTCGATGTTTGCGGTAGCTACCGAGTTGGGAATCAACTTCGTCGACACAGCGGAGTGTTACGGTGATCACCTGGCCGAGCAACTGGTGGGCGCGAGTATCAGCGGCGACCGTGACAGGTGGATCGTGGCAACCAAGTTCGGGCACAACCTGTCCAACGGCCTCGGCGACGAGAATTTTGGACCGGACCAGGTTCGCCTGCAGCTGGAAAGTTCCCTGCGGGCGCTGGGAACCGACTACATCGATGTCTACCAGGTGCATTCACCGACCAACGTGCTGTTCGAAAACGACGCGCTCTGGACAATGCTGGACAAGCAGGTTCAGGCGGGCAAGGTACGCTACCTGGGAAACTCTTTGCTGATGCCGCAGATGCGCAATCAGATTGAGAAGTCACCTGACTACGGCATCAGCGTATTGCAGACCACGTATAACGCGATCCAGACGATCGCTGCTGATACGGCGTTGCCCGCCGCTGCCGATCTGGGGCTGGGAGTGGTGATCCGCGAGCCGCTGGCCAGCGGGTTCCTCAGCGGCAAGTATCAGCCCGGGGACAGGTTCGCGCCGGCGGATGTGCGATCGATGCGTCCTGTCGAGAAGATCGACGAGGCGCTGACGGCAGCGGGGGCTGCGCTGCGAGAAAAGCCCGCAGACGTTGACCCTGTGGCGTGGGCAAATGCCTGGTGTTTGCGTCACCCGGCAGTTTCCACCGTCATCCCCGGCGTCAAGTCCGTGGCGCAGCTGCGCGAAAACGCACAGGCCTGGACACTGGTTGAGCAGGCGTAATCGCCCCGCGGGCGCGCCGATTGGCCGAGAGTGCCATAATTGTGATCCAGTGCCATATTTGGCCTGTCGCCTGATTCTCGCGGTGGGGTTGGCCGCCGCAACAGGATAGAATTTGCCCAATGTATACCTATAACGAAGCGTTCTATCGCTACATCAACCAGGGCTCCCTGGCGTCGGCTGAGGTCGTTGTGCCCACGTTGTTGCAGGTGCTCCCGCTGCGCGTTACCACCGTGCTTGACGTGGGTTGCGGCGCGGGCGCCTGGCTTTCGGTATGGAAAAAAGCGGGCGTGTCCGTGACAGGCCTGGATGGTGCTTACGTACAGAGCGCTTCGTTGTTGATCGACCCCGACGAATTCAGAGCCCGTGACCTGACCGCGGATTTTGATCTGGGTGAGCGTTTTGACATAGCCCAGTCGCTGGAGGTGGCTGAACATCTGCCGGCGGAGTTTGCTGCGGGATTCGTGGAAAACCTGTGTCGCAGTGCCGACGTGGTTTTGTTTTCTGCGGCGGCGCCCGGTCAGGGCGGCGAGAATCACGTTAATGAACAGCCGTACTCCTACTGGCAGGCGCTGTTCGAGTCCCGGGGATACGCGATGTACGATGCACTTCGACACCATATTCTCGAAGACAAATCGGTAATGCCCTGGTATCGCTTCAATACATTTGTCTATGTTCGTCGCGATGTGCTACCGCAGGTCCACGATGCGCTCGCGAACGACCTCGTTCCGCCCGGCACCGTTCCCCCGGACAAGTCGCCCCGGCTCTACCAGTGGCGCAAGCGCCTGATCCGGGCACTGCCTGTTCGGCAGCGTACGCAGATTGCCGTGGCCAAGAAGAGGCTGCAGAATAGCTGGCGAAGATCTTCTGCCGCGGACGAACGCGCTGCGGGGAAGGAGCACCCGCCCGGGTAGAGGCAATGACTGAGACTGACGCACCAGAAATCGGGATTGTTGTGCCGTGTTTCAACGAGGAGCTTGTACTTCTTGAGACGGCCCGGCAGTTGCGTGCCAAACTCCAGAGCCTGGCGGCGCGCGGCGCCGTCAGTGCGCGTTCCAGAGTCTGGTTTGTCGACGACGGGAGCACAGACGCGACCTGGTCGATAATCCAGTCACTGGTCGCGGAGGCCCCCTGTTTCATGGGTATCAAGCTGACGCGCAACCACGGTCATCAGTATGCACTGTATGCGGGCATGATGAAGGCAGAGGGTGATGCACTGATCTCGATGGACGCCGACCTGCAGGATGACATCGATGCCATCGACGAGATGGTGGACAAGTTCCATGCAGGTGCTGAAATTGTCTATGGAGTGCGGGACGATCGCCATACCGATGGTTGGTTCAAGCGCTGGACCGCCGGCATTCACTACTGGATCGCGGCCCGGTTTGGTATTGACTCGATTCCCAATCACGCGGATTTCCGGCTGATGAGTGCCAAGGCTGTGCGCCTGCTGGGCCAGTATCGCGAAACCAATATATACCTGCGCGGCATCGTGCCCCTGCTGGGCTTGCAAACTGACCGGGTGTACTACGCACGCGGTGCAAGGCAGGCCGGTGAGACCAAGTACAACCTGCGAGCCATGATCAGCCTCTCGACGCAGGGCATCACCTCGTTTTCGATGGCCCCGCTGCGTTTTATTGCCCTGGTTGGCGCGCTTGTCTTTCTCGTGTCGCTGGGGCTGAGCGGCTGGGCCCTGTGGGCAAAGATCACCGGAAGTTCGGAGCTTATTGACGGCTGGGCCTCGACCGTCATTCCCATCTACCTGCTTGGCGGTTTGCAGTTACTTGCCATCGGCATTGCTGGTGAATACATCGGCAAGGCCTACATGGAGGTCAAGAACCGACCGCTGTACCAGGTGGAGGAAATCATTTCTCACGAACCGGCCGGGGACAGCGACTAATCCGTCGCCGCGTCGCACGAGCGTAGCAGTTGTGCCTACAGAATTCTCCGACAACCAGTACGCGCTCGCCTATCCTGACGGCATTGAGCATCACTGGTGGAACCGTGCGCGCAGCTGGATCATTCTACGACTGCTTGCGCGATACACCGATATAGAAAGCCCGGTTGTCGAAGTGGGTTGTGGTCGCGGTGTCGAGGTGTTGTCGCTGGCCGGTGCGGGAGTGGATATCCGCGGAGTGGAGCTGGCGCCGGTCTCGCCACTGCCCCAGGTTTCCGACCGTGTCCATGCCGGTGTGGATGCGCGCGAGTTGCCACAAGCCGAGCGTGATGCTGCCCGAACCCTGTTACTGCTGGACGTGATTGAACACCTGCCGGAGCCGGCGGAGTTTCTGCGCGATCTGCTGCAACATTATCCACAGCTTGCCACTGTCATCGTGACGGTACCAGCGCGGCAAGAGCTGTGGTCGAACTATGACGAGTTCTACGGTCACCAGCGGCGCTACTCGCTGGATGAGCTGCGGCAGGTTGGTCTGGCTTCAGGTCTTGAGTCTGTCAGAGCGGGATACTTTTTTCAGTCACTTTACCTGCCGGCGCGATTGCTGGGCCTGATAGGGCGTGATCGCGGGACGCAGATAATACCGCCGTCAAAATCGATGCGCTGGCTGCACCACCTGATCGCCGCGGTTTTCAAGCTGGAGCACAGCCTGTTGCCGCGCAGTCTTCCCGGCAGCAGTGCTTACGCGGTATTCGCCGTTCGGTAAAAGTCAGTCGGGCTTGCGGCCCCACACACACCAGCTATAGCCGTGGCGGTGGTGAGCTTTCACGTCGACAAATCCGGCCTTTTCCAGCAGCTCTATCGCTTCATGGCGTTTGTGATACTTGGCGTAGCTCGGGTTGAGCTGGTCGTAAATGACAAGGCGGCGCTTGCGCGGCGTCATGGGCCACCAGACCTGGTTGAGATACCGCTTCAGGGGGAGTGGTAGAACCAGGCTAAGTGTTCGATAAACAACAAGGATGAGATACAACAGCCAGTTGAAGCTGACCAGTGCGATATGCGGCAGGCGGGTGGTAATGGCACGTATCGGCTTGATGAAACTCAGGTAGAGCTCGTTGCCCTCGTGGCTGTACAACCAGAAGAATATCTCCCCGCCGGGCTTCAGTGAGTCGAAACAACGCTTCACCGTGGGATCCGGATCGGGGATGAACTGGATAACGCCGATTGAAAAAACATAGTCCGCGGGCTCGGCGATTTCCCAGGCATCGCCACGGGCATTGATACAGTGCACGGCGTCGGAGCGCTCCATCGCCGCGACATTTTCGAGTAGTTTCCGGAATGCCCCTTCTGCCGGCTCCACTGCATCGACATGACTGACCCCCGCCTCAAGCAGCATGCCGACGATGCGTCCGGTACCGCTGCCGATATCCACCACGCGCTTGTTTTCAAGTTCGTCAGCGTCGATCAGTGGGTCGATGATGTCCTGGAACAGTGCCAGGGAACCGTACCAGCCTTCGTTATCGCTGTAGCGTGTCCACTGGTCGTCAAAGTCCGCAATCGTTTTTGTGTCGAGATCAGCCATAGTTTCCAGTGGCCCTTTTAGTGGTTATAGCGCTCGCCAGACTGGCTAGGATACTGGTTTTTGGCACCGGGGTGCCACGTTAATCGCGGTGATTGAGGCGTGGTTCCCAGATTTGCACCTTGTAGTTGCCGCCGCCGGGACGGTTTGCCAGTGAAATATCCAGCGTTTCTCTGGGGCGATAGTATTTGCGAAGCAGGGAGCTACCCTTGACGGCGCGATCCGTGCCCAGATCAAGGTCTGGCAGCGGCGTCCAGGCGTCGATGATTATTGCGTCAAATGCTCTTGTTCTTACCTTGTCGTGGATTCCGCTTACCCATTGGCGCCAGAGATGGTCAGCGCGCTGTGTCGGATCGTCACGTACCAGAAGCGCCGGTTTACGGCCGGCCAACTTGAAATAGAGGGTATGCCCGTTGTTGAAGACTTCCCCGTTTTTGTTGGCGATCAATTCGAGTGCGACAGGCGTCGAATAGATTGTCTCTGCTTCACTTACCGCCTGCTCAAGTTTCTGCCATTGATCCAGATTGCGCACGCCAAAGTCATGCGAGAGCGCCTGGTAGTGGGTGTAGAAAGCGATCAGCACCAGCAGTCGCAAAGGCCACTGCCAGCGGCTTCGGGTAATGGCTACAGCCGCCAGTGTCAGCAGGAAAGGCGAGACAAGTTGGAAAAGATAGGTCAGTTCATTGCCCGGATTGCGCCCGAGACTGACCGTAAAAATCAGCGCCGAGCAGACAAGAAATACAACATGGGCGTTGACCCCGCGCGTAAAGAGCGGCGTGTGTGGCGACGATACAGACAAGAGCGTCCGCTCGCCTGACGTTTGCTCAATGGTATCGGGAAGAAACCGGCGCGCGGCGAGGCCCGCAACCAGGGCCAGGATGATCGGACCAAGCACCTTGAGGTACTCAAACCATTGCTGCCACATGTGCGTATTTGACGAGGCCAGCTCGGACGCGCCACTGACGGCGAAAACCAATGCGTCTAAGTAGTACGGTGAGCCCGGCAAAATCACTGCCAGCAGCACCAGCGAGCCTATGAGTCCTGCCAGGCCAAACCCTACGCCCAGCGTCTTGGACTGTTTGAGAAAGAGCAAAAGGGCGACAAAGCCCAGCGCAGCCACAAAATACTGCTTCGCATGGAAAGCCATAATGCCCAGGAGCAGGGCGATCAGCAGGCTGCGCCTCGAAAATCCGTCCAACAGTGGCAGGTAGAGTGCTCCCAAAAATATCACCAGGCCTACGCCATTGGGGCTGGCCAGAGGCGTCGAGAACACCATCAATCCGCAGTAGAGCAGGGCGGTCGTCGCAAGCGCGTCCAGTCGACTGTGGCACGCCGCTGCAGTTACGCGAAAGAAAAGTATTGCGCAGCCGGCCAGTGCCGCAGCCGTTACCGCCCGGTGCAGAACGAGCGTGTTGTCGAACCACGTGGCTAATGTGGCAGCGATCAGGTTGTACAGGATCGGGTACACGCTGGTGTTAGCGGGCTGGGCTTCAATGGCATAAGGATTGTTGCCCTGCACGAGATATTGCGTGACGCTGACCAGTGAGGCTTCGTTATAGCTCAGTGGCAGCGGGTAGGTCACCAGTTGAAAGTGGTGGTAACCGATAGCGCACAGGAACACCACGATGCACACCAGGTAAGCGATATGCAGCACAGAGGGACCATCGTTGACGACAGGAGAGTTCACGGTGGTGGTTCGATATTCCAGTGGGTGGGATTGTCCAAGGCAGCCTGAGTATGATGCCGGTGACGCGGTGATTCTTCAACTGCGCGACCGACTGGCGGTTCCGCTTTAAAAATCAAAAGTGACGGTCACACCCGCTGTGCGATTGGCATACTTGGGTACGCGTTGAATATACGCATTCTGGATCAGCTCGGGGCCCTGGGCATAAATGAGCGAGGCATAATTCTTGTCGAAGAGGTTCTTCACGAATGTTGCGATCCTGAACCGTTTTGCGTTGCTCACCAGGCCCAGGGTGATATCCACAATGGTGTACGCGTCCTGTTCGGTGAAGGGGTCCTGCGAAAGCTCGTACAGTATGTCACCCTGCGAGCGCACGTTGGTGGTCACGAACAGGTCATAGGGGTGGCGGGACAACGGATGAGTGTAGGTGCCGGCGAGGTTGAATTTCCAGCGAGGTGTATAGGGCAGTTCTCCGCCGGCCAGGTCCTGGAAGCCCTGCGGACACTCCCCGCGAAAACGTTGACCGCCGCTGCAGTTACCGCCGGCAAATTCCTCAATCGTCGCATCCGTGTAGGCGAACCCGCCCGTGAATGACCACTGCGAATTGGGTTGGGCGATGAACTCTGCCTCTACACCGCGAGTCGTTACCTCGCCTGCATTGACGACCAGGAAGCTGCCCGGAAGCTCGTCGTCAAAATTGTCATCGACGCTGGCTTCAGCCTGAAAATTCTTGTATCGGGCGTAGAAGGCCGCCACATTGAGTATCAGGCGGTCGTCGAACCAGCTCGACTTCAGGCCGAGCTCATAGGCGTCGCTGGTTTCGGGTTTGACGAAACTGTCCCTGGCGATCAGTGAAGTGTCAAAAGCCGGGCCCTTGTAGCCGGATACGTAACTGACGTAGGCCATGTGCCGATTATCAATACTCCACTGCAGTGCCAGCTTTTCGGAAAAGTCGCTGTCGTCGATCTGGTCCGATGCTTCGCCGTCTGGTGGAAACACCAGGTTGTCGGTTCCGACCACGCGGGTGTCGTAACGGATGTCGTCGTAGGTGTAACGTCCCCCCAGCACCAACTCCAGCTGATCCGAAAGATTGAATGTGACCTCGCCGAACAGGGCGATGTTTTCAATCGCCACTTCGGTGCGAGCGTCGCGCAGGGTCGGTGGCACCAGGGGTGCCAGTATGGCGGTCTCCACACGGCTCGCACTCACCAGATCCTGCTCGAAGTAATACGCGCCAAGCACGTATGAGCCCCAGTTGGCCACTGGCGAAGTTACCCGCAGTTCCTGTGAAAACTGGTCCTGGTCGGTAGAGGGTGGACCGGGGAAGCTCAGTGCAATGGGGTTTGTGGGCAGGTTGTCGAGGTCGACAATGCCTTCACTTTGCCACTCGCGGTAGGCGGAAATCGCGGTGAGGACGTGATCGCCAAGTGTCCAGTTCACTGTCAGCGCGTGGCCCGAGGCTTCCACCTGGCTGAATGTCAGCTGGTCATTGTTGACGTCCTGGTTACTGCTGGAGGGTACGACAGGCAGCAGTTGTTCCAGCACCCGGTCGCGCGTCGGGGACTCGAGTACCGAGCGGATGCTCAGGAGGGTGCATTCACAATCGTTCTCGCTGTAGTCGCTGGTCCAGAGCAGCTCCAGTTTGTCGGTCGGCGTCCAGAGAAGTTTGGCGCGTAGATTGAGGTTTTGTGTGCCGTTGACGCGCGTGTCTTCGAACAGGTTGCGACTGTATCCGCCATCATCGACCCAGGCGCCGGTCAGTCGATAGCCAAGTGTGTCCGTCACGGGGCCGGCAACGGTGGCGTCGATGCGATACTCGTGCTCCTCGATCGCGGTGGCCGCCATTCGCCCCTCGAACTCAGGCGAAGGGTCTTTGGTGATGACGTGGATCACACCCCCCGATGCGTTCTTGCCGTAGAGCGTGCCCTGCGGGCCGCGAAGTACCTCGACGCGCTCTACATCCACCAGGTCGAAGAAAGCCATCCCTGACCTGCCCATCACGACACCGTCCAGCATGGTTGAAATGCTGGGTTCAACGCCGGGACTGAACGTTCTCGTGCCGATCCCGCGAATATTGAATGATGAAGTCGCGGGCCCTGAGCTGGCCTGCACGTTGAGTGCCGGGATGAGCGTAGCAAGATCATCGGCGCTACGTAGCTGGGCCTGCGCAATCTCCCTGGCAGACACCAGCGAAACACCACCGCCGATTGCCTGAAGGTTCTGTTCACGCTTGCGCGCGGTGACGACCAGTTCTTCGAGGAGGCTGGTTGCTTGTTCCGGAGTCGGTTCTCCCGTGGCGGGCAGGCAGACCAGTGGCAGCGCAAGCGTGAGGGAGATGCTGATACATTTGATTGGCAATGACACGGCAGATTCCCCGCGATATGTTCAGGTTAATTATTCTTCTATAGCCCGATAGTCACTGAATGCTATTCGGGTAGAACTGTCAAAGCTTTTGACAAAAGCCACCTTGCCTTGTGCCTGGTTTTCGGTCACGGTGAGCAAATTGATGCCCTCCTGCATGGCAAAGTCGAAACGCAGCAGAAAATTTTCCAGCGATACTGAAATCGCCGGAGAAAAAGACTCGACGTTAAAGATGCGGATGGTTTCTATGACACGGCTTTGACGATTGAGGCGCAGCGTTCCGCGCAGTGCATCCTGCGCTTTCTCCAGTTTCCTGATGCGGGGGATGAACGCATACTCAGCCCATGACTCGCTGACTTCCAGCAGGTTCAGTGTCGACACATCGATCAGGGCCTGGAAGCCCTGTTCGTTGTCAGCCTCTTCCTCGATGCGTGCCTGCTCCGCTGCCCGAAAATCGGCACGTTCGGCCTCGGTCGGTTCGCTCCCGTTGATCGATAAAAGATTCCTGCGCAGGGCAGGTTCGGCCTGTGGATCGTTGTTTACGATCTGTTGCTGGCCGTCGTGCTCAATGTGCATGGTGAAGTACCAGCGCTCGTCCAGCCGGGTGGCGTCCAGCTCGGCAATGGCATTTGCGACCAGTGTACTGTCGGCCCAGTCATGGATCGCATCGTCCGTCCATGCAGCGCGGGGCAGAATCAGGCAGAAAAAAAGCAGGAATAGCCTGCAACGACCGAGGGCGGTATTCGTGCGCTTGAGTTGAGGCACGTGGACGCTAGGCCGCTGCACGGAGCCTGCTGTTGTACCTCACCAGTTGCCATCCGAGTGCGAGCTTGCGGAAGAAGGAAGCGCTTTCCACAGACTCCATCAGGTCCGCCGGGAAGATGCTTTGGTAGAGGGGAATGCCGTGGCTCGTGCGGATTGCCTCCAGGGGGCGATCCCACTCCTGCTCCCACTCAATATCCATCATGGGCGGCGTATTCTGCCCGTGTTGCCATGCTTCACAGATGATTTGCATAAGGATGGTGAATCCGCGAGGTTCCTTGAACGTGCTGATGGACATGACAGCGGCGAGGAACATGGAGGAATAGTTGTGGCCGAACTGGGCCAGTTGGAACGCTGAAATGGCAATCTCGTGAGAGGCCGTTGTCTCGTACCCGGCGACAAGGTGCCAAACGTCATGCATCTGGAGAATGCGCGCATTCAGGTAGTGCAGCGAGTGAGGCAGTTGCGCAAGGCCAATGGCATCGCGTTCGAGCACTTCGGGGTCGTAGCCATTCTCCACGATCATCGAGTGAAGCGCCTTGCCGAGACTGTTGTCGGGGCAGGCAGCGAGGGCCTGGATGTCGGTATATTCGGGGATGGCGCGGGAGACGGCATTTTTTGCGCCCCGGTGCCCGTTGGCATGTTGTTCTGCGAGCTGGCCGAAAGAAGGGTGAACGGCGGCGCCCAGCGAGGCAACGGCGACCGTGATGGAGATGGCATCGTAGCCCTCGTCGTGGCCATCAACCACCTGCCAGAAGGCCTCCCAAAAGGACGGCTCCAGCGGTGCTTCAGGCAGGCCCAGGGGTATTTCCGGCGTGGGCCCGTGGCCGAGCCACCCTGAAGCGATGTTGTCGCAGACCGCGCTACAGGCGTCGGGACACGAGTAGGCCACCCAGGCCATGGCGCCCGCCAGCGCAATTCTGCCCCGGGTATCGCCCCGTTTGGCCAGCGCCACTGCGCGGGCGATTTCTCCGGCCGTCACGGGGGCGGCAGCAGCCTGCAATTGTTCACGCCTGTTCATGTCACTACCTCCGCTGGGATTCCATGATACGAGCAAGACCACGCATGAAGTATACGAGACCTGCGCAATATCACCACTGTGGAGATCGTCGCCCGCGCCAGTTGCTCCAGGCGATGAAAGGTGCGGCCTGAGCCTGCCAGACACTGGTGAACTGTTCACGGTTGGACAATCCCGTCGGAGGGTATTCGTCGGCGCCGGGACGATAGTATGTACCGAACGCGATATCGAACATCGGGAGCCAGATTGAAAAGTTCTTGTCCCGGTGTCGCGCCTCCCTGGAGTGGTGAATCCAGTGAAAGTGGGGGGTCGAGAACAGGGGCAGGAGCCGGTCCAGCCAGGGCAGCCGGACATTGGCGTGGATAAAGTAGTCCCAGATGGCGATGAGCAAGCCGCCCGCGACGACAGCCAGGAGTGTCGCGGGCTGGGCGGAAATATCAAACAGCAGGCCGATCGTCAGCCCGCGAACCAGGCCCTGGCCCGCAGGCTCAAGAAAGTGTGAACGGTAGATCGTGGTCGTGTTCAGATGCTCGTCACTGTGGTGCAGCTTATGGAGTTCCCAGAGCACCGGTACCGTGTGCTGGAGGCGATGCCACCAGTAGTAGGCAAAATCTCCAAGGAAACAGGCCACAAGGAAAATAATCGCGCCCTGTATCACCAGGTCGAGCGCCGGGATGCCAACAGTGATCGTAACGGGCGACAGTTCAAGTGAAGGAGTGCCGAGCCACCCGGTCACGCTGAGAGTAAAGAGTGTCACCAGGGCGGCAAATACCGGGGCGAGGAAAAGATTGCTGAGCGTTATTTGCCAGTTGAACCAGTAATTTGACCGCGGTGTGTCGGGAACAGCGGGCCAGCGCTTTTCCATCCATAAAAACAGTGGCCAGGTACACAGAAAAGACAGGTAGGCGAAGAAAAGCAGAGTGAAAGCGCCGCCGGTCTGGGCAGCCAGTTGCTCGAGAAACCCTTCTTGAACCAGATGCTGCATGCCACCTGAAGATAGCGCCTTGAGACATGCTGTCAAGGCGCGCCAGTGAGAGATTCAGGCTAGGCGTTGGAGACGTTGTCCTGGCTGTCGTCTTCGTTGATCACGAAGGTCTCGATGGTTTGCTGCAGCATATTGTTGCGAAGGTCCGCCCGTCGGGCTTCCTCCACCATGATGTTGGCGGAGCTGAACAGCTCGTCGAGCGCCCGACCTGTCTGGCCATTGCACTCGAAGGAATCCCGCCCCTCCTGAACCAGCGCCATGACCATCAGCAGCTCGCGCTGATCGAGGTGGAGGGTCGCGCCGTGACTGTTATGTTCAACGATTCTCATTGGTCACTCCCAAATGGTGTCCTGTCCTTGCCGGCTCGCGCGGTGCCAATTGGCCCTGCGTCCGATCTGGATTCTTTGTAACAAGGCTTAGCGGCAAAACAAATGAAAAAGCTGAGAAAAGTCGAGATAATTGGGCGCTGCCAGCCTACCCCAAGCGCAATTTGTGCCGGCTGGAGTGGTAGCCGGGCACAATATATTGTTCTTTTTTGTGCCTCAGCGGTGTCGTCGGCCTTCCTGCGAAGAAGTGCGAACTGGAACACACTTTTTGCGCCCTTACATCGCGGCCGATTTAACTCTATGATTGGCGCTTCACCCGCTCGAGCCCTTGAGACACGCACGATGACTTCAGAACCGATGCCGCTGCGAGTCGATATCGTGTCAGACGTGGTATGTCCGTGGTGCATAATCGGTTACCGCCAGCTCAGTGTGGCACTTGAGGCGATGCCCGGAGTCTTTTCTCCCCAGGTGCACTGGCAGCCTTTTGAACTCAACCCCGATATGCCGTCCGGCGGCCAGGACCTGCGTGAGCATATGCGCCAGAAATACGGCGTGGAATCAGCCGGACGTTCGGCCGGAAGGTCGCGTCTCGAAGCGCTGGGAAAGAAATTGGGCTTTGAATTCGACTATTTCGAGGGCATGCGCATGGTCAATACCTTTGCCGCGCATCAGCTCTTGCACTGGGCGGGCCTGGAGGGCCGCCAGACAGCGCTGAAAATGGCGCTGTTTGCCGCTTTCTTCCAGCGCCGGGAGGATGTGAGCGACATCGGTTTGCTGCCGGAAATCGCGGCCCGCGCCGGGCTCGACGCCACGAAGGCCGCGGACGTGTTGCGCAGTGAGCGTTACGCTGTCGCCGTGCGCGAATCACAGGCAGCCTGGCGGGAGCGGGAGGTACACGCGGTACCGATGTTTTTTTTCCAGGATAAATACTTTGTGCCCGGGGCGCAGGAAGCCAGCGCCTTTGAACGTGTCCTGGCGCGGGTGCATGCGCGAGAAACCGCGCCCGCCGCCTGATTATTTCAACCACCTACAAGCAGGAAACCTGATGTCTGAAGCCAGTAGTTTGTTTCGCCCCTTTGAACACCCCAAGCTTGCGCTTAAGAATCGCATTGTGATGGCGCCGATGACGCGCAATGCGTCTCCGGGCAACGTCCCGGGAGATAACGTGGCGCAGTACTACAGGCGTCGCGCAGAAGGGGGAACGGGGTTGATCATTACCGAGGGCACCTGTATCGATCATATTGCGGCTAGCGGTTATCCCGACGTCCCGTATTTTCACGGAGCCGAGGCGCTGGCCGGTTGGCAGCGTGTGGTGGATGCGGTGCACGAAGGCGGAAGCAAAATCGCGGCACAGCTTTGGCACGTGGGTGGCATGCGCAAGGCGGGGACGCCACCAGAGGGCGAGGTAAACGGCTATGCGCCCAGTGGCATGAATGTTCCGGGTAAAGTGAATCGACACGTGATGACCCGCTCCGATATTAGTGACGTGGTGGACGCGTTTGCGCGTGGGGCTGCGACTGCAAGGGCGCTGGGCTTTGATGCCGTGGAGATTCACGGAGCACACGGCTATATCATCGATCAATTTTTCTGGGCCGGGACAAACATTAGGGACGACGAGTACGGTGGGTCAATGGAGAATCGCGGTCGTTTTGCCCGCGAGATCATCGAGGCCGCCCGCGCGGAAGTTGGCGAAGATTTTCCCATACTTTTTCGGCTTTCTCAGTGGAAGCAACAGGACTACGAAGCACGGCTCGCGCACAGCCCGGAGGAGCTTGGCGACTTTTTACAGCCTTTAAGTGAGGCCGGTGTCGATATCTTTCACTGTTCCACCCGGCGCTTCTGGGAAAGCGAATTTGAAGGCAGCGATTTGAACCTGGCAGGTTGGACCAGGAAAATAACTGGCAAGCCTACGATAACGGTAGGCAGCGTTGGTCTGAATGCCGACTTTATACCGCTACCAGGTGAGGCTACTTTCAGGGAGGCCGAGCCGGCCAATCTCGATGCCCTTGTACAGCGCCTCGAGGCCGGCGAGTTCGATCTTGTCGCCGTCGGACGTGCGATGATCGCCAACCCGGACTGGGCCAGCAAGGTGCGCGAGGACCAGTTTGACGCCCTGCTCCCCTTTGAAAAGGAACAGCTCTTCAATCTGCAGTAACAGATAATAGTGGTTACCACTGCAATTACGATTACAACTGCAGCAGTCACTGCAGGTAGTAACTATAATTAGAAACGTTCCGGGTGCATGCCGCGCCCGGGATGCTGGAGAATCTGATGACTATACCGGTGAGTGACCACATCGCAATTACGCGTCTTATGTACCGTTACGCCAGATGTGCCGACGAAAAAGACTACGCAGGCTTTGCCGACGTGTTCTGTGAAGACGCGGTGTTTGTGTATATGGGTAACCCGGTATCCACCCTGCCAGAGATCCAGCAGATGATGCACGCTCTGGAGAACTACCCGCAGACTCTCCACCAGGTGACCAATGTCCTGTTCGATGTTCGGGAAGATGAGGCCAGTGGGCAAACCTATTGCCTGGCCTCTCATCTTTTTGTCGAGGGAGAGCAGGGCAAGAAACTGGATATGGGAATCATTTACGATGACGAACTGCGCAGGACGAAACGCGGCTGGCGAATCATACGGCGAAAATTCAACCTCTTGTGGACACAGACCTGCGATGTGGAGATACCCGATGCTTAAGCTGAAGATTGGCCTGCGATCGGGTCTGGCGTCAGCAATTCTGGTTGCGACCGGTTGTGCGCCGCTGCCTGTGGTTGAGCTCGATACGCATCTGCACGATGAACTGGTTTCGAAAATGGATAGTTGTATTGCAGGGCAGGAGCAGCTTGGAACGCAGCTGCAGACCCATCAGGCACTCCTGGAAGGGCAGGCGGAGCAACTCAAGACTCTGGCAGAAAAACGCGGCCCGGTCGCCGCGCCGGCGCCACCGGTGAAGCGCACTATCTGCCCGCCAATGGCCGCTACTGGCGGTAAACAGTGGGTAGGTCAGCTTGAAAAGGTCTGGATGACGACGCTGAATCTGGCGCTCAGCGCCCGTATAGATACTGGGGCGGAAACGTCCTCCCTCGATGCTCGCGATGTCGAAATCTTTGAACGCAATGGAAAACGCTGGGTGAGGTTTGAAATCGAACACCCGGAGAAAGGCGAGGCCCCGATCCTTGTCGAGCGCAAGGTGACGCGGATGGTGAGTATTGTTCAGTCGAACTCGGCTGATTCGGAGCGCCGACCAGTCATCAAATTGGGAATAACAATCGGCAATGTCAACCAAACCGCCGAGTTTACGCTCAGCAACCGCAGTCACCT